>JAWWOY010000711.1:0-5560 GCA_033851195.1 Kribbellaceae bacterium
TGACAGATTCCACCCGGTCGGTTCCGTGGGCGGCGATCACGGCCCGGCCGTGCTGCAGCCGGATCCTGTGTCGTGCCAGCAGCGCTCCATACGCCGCCGCCTCGCGGAATTTGCCCGAGGCAACCAATGGGTCCGTGAGCCAGCCTTTCAACACAGCGGCCGGCCGATTCGCGTCCAGCAGGCCGACGACCTCCGCGCCAACGCCCAGCAGGGATTCCGTCACTGGCAGGAGGAAAGGCCCGGTGCCTGCCAGCAGCACCCGCTTGCCGACGGCGACCCGCTGCCCTTTAGCCAACGCTTGGGCTGCCCCGGCGGCGTACACGCCTGGCAGGTCCCACCCCGGAAACGGCAGCACACGGTCGTAGGCCCCCGTAGCCAGAACCAACGCGCGAGCGTCGACGGTCGACATTCGCCTCCCTGGAGCGTCTGCGGGACCCGACTGCAACCTCAGCCGATGCGTTGAGCTACCCACGTGCTCGATCGCCCACACAGAGGTCTCGGCCAAGTGCGTGATGCGCGCGTGCTGCTTGATCCGCTCGCGTAGCTCCGCGAACTCACTCCGGCCGTGCTGGACCTGCTCCGGCTGCTCCGCGTGGAACTCCGTAGGCAACTGCCGGTGGAACTGCCCACCGACCGCCGGCGCCGCATCAACCAGCAGGACGTCCGCCCCGGCATCGGCGGCAACCAGGGCAGCGGCGATCCCCGCCGGCCCTGCGCCTACCACCACGACTCCGACGACTTCGTCAAAGCGTGCGTCCGAAGCGGCCCACGTCTGTTCAGCCGCCGACGGGAGTACGGCGCCGAGCTGAGTGGTGATGGTGTCGCCGTCAGCGAGGGTACGTTGACAGGCGCGGACGTCGGGGATGCCATTCACGACCACAAGGCAGTCGAAGCAGGCGCCGATCCCGCAGAAGACGCCACGCGGGCGTCCAGCCACCCTCGTAGTCCGCCAGGAGTCCTGTCCGCCGGCAAGCAGCACAGCCGCGACCGTCTGCCCCGGCAGCACCTCGACCGATTCACCGTTGACCGACACCCTCACGATGCCAGCCCCGCGCCCTGGCCGAGGACCGCCGGTCGATCGACGCGGAACGGCTTCGGATCGAGGTGTGGTTCGGCTCCCGCGAACAGCTCGGCGATCAACCGCCCGGTCGACGCGGCCAGCCCGATGCCCGCGCCTTCGTGGCCGGTTGCGTGCCACAAGCCTTCGACCCGCGGATCCGGGCCGATTACCGGAAGATGATCCGGCGCGTATGGCCGGAATCCGCCGTACGCGCGCATCACCTGCACGTCACCCAGGAACGGGAACAACCCCATCGCCTTCCGCGCCAACTCCCGCAGCACCGCGATCCGCACAGTGTCGTCGAAGCCGATACGCTCCCGGCTGGACCCGATCAGGACAGTCCCGGCACGAGTGGACTCAACCACCGTCGACGTCTGCAGTTCCGCCTCACCGCTGCCTACGGCCCCGACGTAGTCCGCGTCGTACACCTTGTGCCGCACGCATACCGGCAGCGGCGCCGTCACCAGCACCATCCCCCGCCGCGGCAGGACCTGGATCGGCGCACCAGCCGCTGCACCGAACGATCCCGCCCAGGGTCCGCACGCGTTGATCACCGCGCCGCACGCAATCACCCCGGCGTCGGACTCCACACCCGTGACCCGACCGGCGGACCGTCGTACCGACAGCGCAGTGACGCCGCCGCGCACCTCGCCGCCACGATCCCGTACGGCGGCCAGTAGAGCGGTGGCGGCAAGCACGGGCTGAAGCTGAGCGTCCTCCGGATAGTAGATAGCGGCGGCCACCGCCGGTGTGAGCAGCGGCTCCAACTCGAACGCCTCGGCGGCGGGGATCACCTGCGCATCGACGCCGGCGCCGCGCTGGGCCTTGGCGAACTCCGCCAGCGGTCCGGCCTCGGCGGTCGATACCACTAGCCCGCCCTTCGGCTCCCACTCCACATCGGCAACGCGTTCCGGCAACCTCGCCAGTACGACGGGCCACTCACGGCGCGAGGCCACGGCCAGGTCCAGCTCGGGCCCTGGCTCTTTGTCGGAAACCAGCACGTTGCCCTCGCCGGCGGCGGTCGTCCCACCTGCCGGTGCGGCCCGGTCGATCACCAGGACGCGGTGCCCGGCCGCCGACAGGGCCTCGGCGCAGGCGGCACCGATGATCCCAGCACCGACCACCACCACGTCGGGACTCTCCAGACCAACCACACCTGGGACCCTAAGCCATCCCGTTCAGCGGACGATGGCGGCTCGGGCTGATAGCGGCAGTTTGCGCGACCGGGACAACGGGCACCGCCGCAGTGATGGCAGAAGATTCCGAACGCACTGTATTGCTAGCCGGGGCGGCGAACCTGTCGATCGCGGTCGCTAAAGGTATCGCCGGCCTGCTGTCGGGGTCGACCGCGATGCTGGCAGAGGCCGCGCACTCGGTGGCTGACACTCTCAACCAGGCCTTCCTACTGACCGCGCTCAAACGGAGCCGGAGACCGGCTGACGACCAACATCCGTTCGGGTACGGCCTGGAGCGCTACTTCTGGTCGCTGCTCGCGGCCGTCGGCATCTTCGTACTCGGCGCGGGATTCTCGATCGCCGAAGGCATCCGTGCTGTCCTCAATCCCGAGCCGGTGGAGGAACTGGCGGTCGCGTACGGCGTGCTGGTTATCTCCTTCGTGTTCGAAGGGATCTCCTGGCTGAAAGCCGTCCGCCAGGTACGCCGGGAAGCCGAGGCGAAAGGCGTGCCGGCGCTGGAGCACCTACGCGAGAGTGCCGAGCCGGCTGTGAAAACGGTGGCATTCGAGGATTCGGCCGCCTTGATCGGGCTGGTGATCGCAGCCGCCGGCCTGACGCTGAGTGCGGTCACCGGCGAGGAGTTCTTCGACGGTGCCGCGTCGATCGCCATCGGCGCCTTGCTGGTCGTGGTGGCCTGGGCCCTCGGCAGCGAGAACAAGGCAATGCTGATCGGCCAGGCGCTGCCCGAGCACGTCGAAGAGCGGATCCGGGAGACGATCGCGAGTACGCCGGGCGTCGACGGGGTAGTGGAACTGCTCAGCCTGCGCCTGGCCCCGGACCAGGTCCTGGTGGTGGCCCGAGTCGATCTCGACGACTCCGACACCACCGGCGCCGAGGTGGAACACCTCGCCGAAGTGATCGATCAGCGGGTACGACAGGAGTTCCCCATCGTCCGGCACCTCTTCCTCGACCCGACCTCCGCCACGTCCCAGCAGACCTAGTCGCGGCGGTTGTTGGCCACGATGACGGCGATCGGCGGGATGACCGCGGCGACGGCGCTCATCCCGATGGCCGCAGGGATCGAGAAGAACCGCACCACGAACCAGGCCAGGCCGATCAGGCCGAGGCAGCTGCCCATCAGCCAGAAGTATGCCCGCCTGTTGTCGGGACGTTTCACCTGACCAGTGTCCCACCTGAAGCTGCGCTAAATCCCGCGAGGCGGAGCCGTCCGCTGGCGGTAGATGGTGGCGACGGCGTCGAAGGACTTCTTGGGTTCCCAAGGTGCAGCAGCCGAACTCCAGGATCAGGATCGGCTTGCTCCACTTCCGGAACGGAGCCAGCTCCTTGCTGTGTTCCGCCGGGTCTTGGTGGTACGAGTAGCCCTTGGTCAGGTACGCCACTCGTTCGTAGAAGTCCTTGCCTGGCACGATGCCCGGGGTGAAGAGCATGAACTCGCAGCCGATCACCAGGATCACCTCCGGTTCAAAGCTGCGGCGCAGCCTTTCAGCCTCCTGGGCGGCCTGTCGTTCCGAGGTCCCCCGGCCCGCAACTAAAGTCGGGTTCTGACGGTTCAGCCGATGGGTTCGGCGATGACGACCGCGTTGCTCAGGTACGTCGTACCGTTCCAGTCCTCGCAGGTGACGAGGACCAGCCTGCCCGGGACGCTCTGGTCGAAGATCTGCGCGGCCTGCTTGGCCAAGGCCATCTTCCGGTACGTCGTCACGGCCACGACGGCGTAGCTGATCGTGCCCTTGGCAGTGGCAACTTTGACCGAGTCGCCCGCGCGCAGCTGGGCGAGGTGGTCGAACGCACCGCCGCCGGTGTGCACGGTGTGGCCGGTGATGATGGCTGATCCCTTGGCAGCCCCAGGGCGGGCGCCGTCGGACCACCAGCCGACGAGTCGCGGATCTGAGGGCGGGATCAGCTGGCCACCGCTTGCTCGAATCCCGACGACTCGAGCCGAGACGCCCAGCCGTGGTACCGAAATTCGAACCGGTCCGCCTGACGCGGACCGTGGAGTGCTGGTCTTCGGGTTGGTGGGTGCCGTGGAGTGCGTTGTCGGCGCGGCGGTCGGCGTGCTCACCGGCTTGGGTTTAGTCGTCGGCGCACCGAGCGGTCGGGAAGAGACTGGTAGCTCAGTGGTCGTTGCCTGCTGAGCTTGTTCCGCGCCCTGGTCGGCGGCCGAAGTGGTACCTCTGAACTCCAGGTAACCGCCGGCCAGGGCGAGAACGGCGCCGACCACCAGAACCGCTCTGGTCCACCGAGGTGAACCGGAGCGATCCGGGTGGCGACGTTTATTGAACATTTCAGACGGCGTGGTTACCGCGACGACGCAGACGCGACTTCAGTACACCGGCGAACAGCAGTACACCGCCGACGACCAGCAGTGCGGCACCCCAAGAGCTCTGGTGGCTGGTGCTGGCGGAGGCATTGGTCAACTGCTGCGGTCCGGACAGGCCTGCGTCAATCTCAGTCGGGACGACCACGGGCGTGCTGGTGGTCGAGGTCGGAGAGGTTGTCGGGCTGTGCGTGGGCGACGTGGACGGCGACTGCGAAGGAGTCTCGCTCGGCGACGTGGTCGGCTGGCTCGGGGTCTCCGACGGAGTCTGCGACGGGCTCTCGCTCGGGGTCTCGGAGAGGACAACGCTCGGAGTCTGCGAAGGCGTTTCCGACGGAGTCTCGGAGGGAGTCTCGCTCGGGGTCTCCGACGGGGTCACACTCGGGGTCTCCGAAGGCGTCTCGCTCGGGGTTACCGACGGAGTCTCGCTCGGGGTTACCGACGGAGTCTCGGACGGCGTCTCGCTCGGGGTTACCGACGGAGTCTCGGACGGGGACTCGCTCGGGGTTACTGACGGCGTCTCGGACGGGGACTCCGACGGAGTCTTCGAAGGCGTCTCCGACGGAGACTCCGACGGCGTCTCGCTCGGGGACTCCGACGGAGTCTTCGAAGGGGTCTCCGACGGAGACTGGGTCGGCGTCTGGGAAGGGGTCGGAGTGGTCGGCTTGCCGTAGCAGAAGTCGACGTGGCTCAGGCCGTAGAACGTCGCGTGTTTGTTCTGCTGGTTCACCGGCGCATGCAGAGAGGTGTCGGTGAACACCCCGCCCGGGCGGTAGTCGTAGAAGTTCGCGAAGTCGCCGCCCTTAACGATGACACCGAGCACGGTCTCACCCTTGGCGACGAAGTCAACGAACTGGTTGCCTGCCACCGTGCGGACAGTCATGGTCACCTTGAAGGTGCCATCGGTCATCGATCCCGAGTTGGGCGGTTCGAACTTCAGCTCTTTCGAGCCGGCAATCAGTTGAGCGCAGGTCGGGTTGCCGTCCT
>JAWWOY010000717.1:0-4497 GCA_033851195.1 Kribbellaceae bacterium
AACGACCTGACCGCATTCGCGAGCTCGGTCGCCGAGTTCATCCTTGCGCTGCAGGACATCGACGCGACAGATGGACCGCAGGCTGGTGCACACAGCTTCTATCGGGGCGCGCCGCCGGCACACTACGACGACGAGACCCGCCGGGCCCTCACCGCGCTGAACGGTCGCATAGACACGGACAAGGCATCGGCCGTATGGGACGCTGCCGTGGATGCCGCCTGGCACGGACCGCCCGTGTGGTTCCATGGCGACATTGCGAGCGGCAACCTTCTGGTCAAGAACGGAAGGCTGGCCGCCGTCATTGACTTCGGCACATCAGGCGTCGGCGATCCTGCCTGCGATCTGGTCATCGCGTGGACCATGTTCTCGGGTGACAGCCGGGAGGCCTTCCGCAGCGCCGTTGCTCACAATTCCGACACTTGGGCGCGAGCCCGCGGCTGGGCGCTGTGGAAGGCCGTGATCACGCTGGCCGGCGACATCGACACCAACGAGACGCGAGCCGCGGTGAACCGCCGCGTGATCACTGAGGTCCTGGCCGATGCCGACTGACTTCAGTACGTCCAGTTGTCGATCTTGTCGTGGTAGCGCCGGCCCGTCGCACCCCCGAGGAGAGCTGCCAGCAGGGTCAGAAGCAAGAGGGCGGCCGCAGTGCTGCCGGCGCCGATTAGCAGCGTGCTGTTCGGCAAGGGCACGTTCGGGAGGTTGATCGAGCCGACCATGTCGTTCTGGGTGTTCGCCAGCGCAACGACGCCGGCTGCCACCGTCGTGATGAAGAGAGCGAATATCCAGACGCCGAAACCCTGCCGGGCACCGTCGAACCGGGCCAGCCGGCCGGCTACATAGCCGCCGGTGTAGAAAGCAAGGCTTAGTGTCAGCACCATGATCACGGCGGCGGCGATGCCGAGGGTGCCGGCCCGTTGCTGGGCCTCGGCCCGGGTGAAGTGCACGACGAAGTCGACGCCGGTGGCGATCGCCCCGACGACGCCCGTCAGCAGCACCGCCATCGACATCGCGACCAGCCAGCCGAAGAACGCAGCGCCGAACTTGAAGCCCCGGTACGCCGGGTCGTCGACGTCCCCGGCGTCCTCGGCAAGTTGCGGTGGCGCGTCCACCGTCGCTTTGGTCATGGCCTGCCGGGCGGCAGCCCTGGCCTCTTCGTAACGCTGGGTAGCGTTGGTGGTAAGAGTTTCCGTGTCGCCGTAATGCTGAACCACGTTTCCCTCTCCTCGCAGGTCCGACCCGTGCGGGTGCCCTACCCGTCCGGGTCCGGGATCATGCGTCGTCCGCTGTGATCGTCAGAATTCATCTCCTCCGCGCGGACGACATCGACGATGGCGCGGAGAGCCGTTCAGCGGCTGGTGTCGATCCTGTGGTGGTACCGCTGGCCGGCCTTGCCGCCGATCACAGCGGCGAGCAGTGTCACCAGTACGACAGCGGCGGCCAGCATCAGACCACCGGTCGTCAGAGTCTCGTGCGACAGGGGAACGGTGGGCACGTCAACCCGGTCGAGGACGTTGTACTGCGAGCCGGCGAGGGCGCCGATGCCGGCTACGACCAGCGTGACGATGAGGCCGATCGCCCAGACGCCGAGCCCTTGGCGAGCACCATCGAACCGGGCCAGTCGCCCGGCGACATAACCGCCGCTGTAGTAGGCGATGGCCATCATCACCACAAGGACAGCGCCGGACGTGATGCCGATGGTGCCGGCGTCGCGCTGCGCGGCGGTCCAGTCGATGGTCAGGGCATAGTCGACCGCGGCAGCGATTGCGCCGATGATGCCGGTCAACAACACGATCAGGCCGATCGCGATCAGCCAACCGAAGAAGGCCGCACCGCGCTTGAACCCTCGGTACGTCGGATCGACCTCCGCGGCGGCGGACGTCTTGATATCGGCTCGGTGCGAAGGCGCTCGGTCTTCGGCCTTGGTGAGCTGCTGGGTATCAGCGTCATCGCGGTAGTGCTGAACCATGTCGCCTCTCCTCGCTAAGACAGTTGACTCACAGGGACACCCCGAATACTCAACCAGTACCCCGCCGACACTCAGTCATGCACCTGTGACCCAGTGACATCCGGATACCGGCGCGGGGTGAAGACCAGTCGTCCCGCTTCGCGATCTACTACCTGGGTCATCGAGGACCCGATCAGCAGCAGGCACCGCATATCGACCTGCGCTGGATCGAGCTGGGCGAGAGTGGTCACCGTCACCGCTTCGGACGGACCACCGACGTCGCGGCCGATGACGACGGGGGTCGTTGGTGCTCGGTGTTCCAGCAACAGGTCCCGGGCTGCGCCGACCTGCCAGGTCCTGGACTTCGACGCGGGGTTGTAGATCGCGATCGCAAGATCGGCGGCAGCTGCGGCAGCCAGCCGGGCAGCGATCACCTCCCAGGGCTTCAGCCGGTCCGAAAGCGACAGAACGCAGTAGTCGTGTCCTAGCGGCGCGCCTACTCTGCTCGCGACTGCCTGGGCAGCAGTCAGGCCGGGGAGGATCGTGACAGAGATATCGGCGTACGCCGGTTCGGAGGCGACTTCGGTGACAGCGCTGGCCATCGCGAACACCCCGGGGTCACCGGACGACACGACCACAACGCGCGAACCTTTGCGGGCCAGGTCAAGCGCGAACGCCGCGCGTTCTGATTCCACCCGGTTGTCCGAGCCGTGCTTGCGCTGCCGGGCTCGGTCCGGCAGCCGGCTCAGATAGGGGCCGTAACCGATCAAGTCATCCGCATCGGCGATCGCAGCACGCACTTCCGGCGTCATCCATTCAGGCCCGGCCGGACCGAGGCCGACCACGGTCACCGATCCATCGCCCGCGATCCCGGCATCCTCGGCATTCCCCGCCACAGACGCTGCAGTGCTGTTGATCGGGCTGGGGAGGAGGGCGAGGGAGAAGTACGGCACCGACTCGGGATCCACCTCGGCCAACGGAGCAGTTCGCTCCGCAGAGGTGGTCGCCCGTTCGACGTACCAGGCCTCGTCGAGCCGTCCCGCCAGCTCGAAGGCCTCGCGGACACCTGCGAAAGTCCGGCCGAGTTTCATCACGGCGGCGGCGTCGGTGTTACGCAGCCGCTCGGCCAGCACATCCGGCGGCAGCGTGCCGGGTAGCACGGTGAGGATCTCGTCGCGCTCGCACAACGGGCGTCCGAGCACGGCCGCAGCCGCGCTGACCGAGGTGACACCCGGGACCACCTCGCACGGGTACAGGTCAGCCAGCCGCTTGTGCATGTGCATATAGGACCCGTAGAACAACGGATCACCCTCAGCCAGTACGACGACGTCGCGCCCGGCGTCCAGATGAGCGGCCAGCCGCGCGGCGCAATCGGCGTAGAAGTCGTCCATCGCCCCCTGGTAGCCGCCCGGGTGGTCGGTGGTCTCGACGGTCAACGGGTAGATCAGGTGCTCCTCGATCTGCCCGTCACGCAGGTACGGTGCGGCCACCGAGCGGGCGATGCTGCGTCCGTGCCGCGCACTGTGGAACGCGATCACGTCGGCCTCGCCGATCAGCCGGGCCGCCTTCACCGTCATCAGTTCGGGGTCGCCCGGACCGAGCCCGACACCCCAGAGCCGTCCGGTCATTCTTCCTCGCTCGCGATCGCGTTGATGGCGGCCGCGGTGATCGCGCTACCGCCCCGGCGGCCTCTGACCACCAGGTACTCCAGCCCCAACTGGTTGCCCGCAAGTGCCTCCTTGGACTCCGCGGCACCGATGAAGCCGACCGGGATCCCCAGTACGGCGGCCGGCCGCGGCGCCCCGCCGGCGATCAGCTCCAGCAGCCGGAACAACGCCGTCGGAGCGTTGCCGACAGCAACTACCGAACCTTCCAGCCGGTCCAGCCACAAGTCGAGAGCGGCCGCACTCCTGGTCGTGCGCAACAAACCGGCGAGCTTCGGCACGGACGGGTCGCCGAGAGTGCAGACGACCTCGTTGTCCGCCGGCAACCTGCGCCGGGTGACCCCGGCCGCGACCATGGACGCGTCGCAGAAGATCGGTGCACCGGACCTCAGCGCGGTCCGGGCGGTCTTGACCACTCCGGGGGACCAGGCGAGGTCGGCGACCAGATCGGTCATGCCGCAGGCGTGGATCATCCGGACCGCGACCTGTGCGACGTCGGCCGGTAGTCCGCCCAGCGCGGCCTCGGCCCGGATGGTGGCGAACGACTGCCGGTAGATCTCCGCGCCGTCACGTTCGTACTCGAACTGGGTCACTGCTTCCTCCGTGTCGCGATCGCTTCGGCGGCGTCGTCCTTGCTGGTGATCAGTCCGTCCACCAGATAACCGTTGTCGAGGGCAACGACATCGACGAACTCGCCGGCCGGCCGGCCACACCGGCGTGCACACCCCGACCAGTGCACCGCCCGCGACCCGGCCGGCAACCTCGGAGTCACCTGTCGCGCGTCACCGCGCACATCAGCCAAAGCCTTCGCGCACCCGGGCTGCCCGGCACAAGCCGTCACCCCACCCCACGGCGACTCCGGCTCAACCACCAGCCCCGCCGCCC
>JAWWOY010000725.1:0-6628 GCA_033851195.1 Kribbellaceae bacterium
CCCGGCTGCCATTGCCAGCGGACGGTGTTGTCCAGATTGGTCACCCGGTTCTGCAGCAACTGGAAGAGCTGGGTCGACTCGGCCGAGCTCAGGCCGACGAACCGTCGCACGAAGTGGCCGAGCACCAACGCCCGCTCGCCGGTTTCCGGGTGGACCCGTACGACGGGGTGCTCGGTCTCGAACAACTGGGAGATGAACTGCTCGCGATGCGTCTGCACCTTCACGTCCACGCCGCCGATCCGGGTCTCGTCGACCCGGCCCGCATAGTCGTAAACGTTGCTGTGCACGGCCCACAGGCGATCCACCAGCGCTTGCAGCGGAACAGGCAGGTTCGCGTACGCCGTAACGGTGTTCGCCCAGCTGGTTGACCCGCCGTACGAGGGCAGGGTGACAGCGCGGAGCAGGCTGATCGCGGGGATCCGGTCCACGAAGGTGACGTCGGTGTGCCAGCTGTTCGCCTTGCCGTAGTCAGAGTCGATCGGCAGCACATGCTCGCTGCTCTCGAGGCTCTTCGAGGTCGGGTGTGCGAGCGTCGGCGTCCCCAGCAGCTTCGCGAAGGCGAGCTGGCCGGCGTCGTCGAGGTGCTGCTGGCCGCGGAAGAAGATCACCTTGTGGGTGAGCAGCTCCTGGCGGATGGCGGCGACGGTGCCTGGGTCGAGGTCGCCGCCCAGCCGGACGTTCCCGACGACGGCGCCGATTGCCGCGCCGACCTTGCTGACGGTGGTCGTAGGTGCTTCGAGTTGTGTGGTCATGGTCTGACTCCCTCGGGGCTGACGATCCGGTCAATGTCTATATTCCTACTGAATTACTAGACTTAGGGGACTGTCCGGGATCCGAGACCGGGCCCTGGCGGTCTCAGCGCCACGACGGGCCGGAAGCTGCCGGAGCAGGAACAAGTAGGATTGGGGACGTGTCAACCGCCGAGATCCAGCCCAGTTCCGCCAGTCCCGGTCCGTTGAGTACCGACGTGCCGGAGCTCGTCGTCGGCTTCGACCTGGACATGACGTTGATCGACTCGCGGCCGGGGATCCAGGCTGTCTGGGACCTGCTCGCGGCCGAGACCGGCGTACCGATCGACACCGAACTGGTGGTCAGCCGCCTCGGCCCGCCGCTCGATTGGGAGATGGCGAACTGGTTCCCGCCGGAGCAGATCGACGCGATGGTCGTGCGATACCGCGAGCACTACCCGAACTACGCGATCACGGGCAGCCTGCCGATGCCGGGCGTGGCCGAGTCGCTGGCCGCGATCCGGGCACTGCGTGGACGCACGGTGGTCGTGTCCGCCAAGTACGCCCCGAGCGTGAAGCACCACCTGGACCACCTCGGCCTGGATGTCGACGAGCCGGTCGGTGATCTGCACGGTGCCGACAAGGGCATCGCGCTGCGGGAGCACAAGGCGACCATCTATGTCGGCGACCACACCGCGGATATCGACGGCGCCCGCGCTGCCGGTGCCGTCGCCGTCAGCGTCGCGACCGGCCCGTTCTCGGCGGACGAGCTGCGCGCTTATGGGGCCGACGTCGTGCTGAATGACCTGACCGAGTTCCCCGCCTGGCTCGACGAGTACGTGCTCGAGCAGCGGCTGGAAGCGTTGATGGAGCGGCTCGCCGGCTACAAGAGCATGGTGGTCGCCTTCAGCGGCGGCGCCGACTCGGCCTTCCTGCTGGCTGCTGCGGCACGGGCGATCGGCCCCGCGAACGTCGTTGCGGCGACTGCCGTCAGCCCGAGCCTTCCCGTCGCCGAGCTGGAGCCCGCCGCACGGTTCGCCGACAGCCTCGGCGTACGGCACGTCACGCCGCACACGCACGAGATGGACCGCGAGGGATACCAGGCCAACGCCGGCGACCGGTGCTACTTCTGCAAGGCCGAGCTCGTCGACACGCTGCAGCCGATCGCGGATGAGTTCGGGATCGACGCGATCGCCACCGGGACCAACGCGGATGACGCGATCGCCGGCTTCCGGCCGGGCATCCGGGCCGCCTTCGAACGTGGCGCGATCACGCCGCTGCGCGATGCCCGGCTGACGAAGGCGCAGATCCGCGAGACCTCCCGCAGCTGGGGCCTGGAGACGTCCGACAAGCCGGCCGCCGCGTGCCTGTCCAGCCGGATCGCCTACGGCATCAGGATCACGCCGAACCTGCTCGCCCGGGTCGACCGCGCCGAGCAGGCGGTCCGCACCCACCTCACCCGGTACGGCGTGCAGAACGTGCGGGTCCGGGATCTCGGCGAGAGCGCCAGCATCGAGATCGACGCGAACCTGCTCGGCACCGTCGACAACGCCGCCCTGGTCGAGCTGGTCCGGGCCGAGGGCTTCGTCGCGGCCGCGGTCGATCCTCGCGGGTTCCGGTCCGGCGCCATGAACGAACGCCTGCCTGACCCGGAGCGCTACCGCTGACCCCGGAGCGCTACCGCTGACCCCCGCCAGGCTTCGTGGAGTGCGGAGTCGTTGCTCTCATCAGTAGATTCACGGAGGCGCTGCGAGCCTGGTTCACGTAGGCTGAGGAGTCGGCCCGGGCATCCCGTCCGGTATCGTCCGTCCCCTGTTCCGACGATTGACATCGAAGAGGTTCCCGTGCCTGTTGGCAAGGTCAAGTGGTATGACTCCGAGAAGGGGTTCGGCTTCCTCAGCAAGGAGGAGGGCGGGGATGTCTACGTTCGGTCCGAGGCGCTGCCGGCCGGAGTGACGAGCCTGAAGCCCGGCCAGAAGGTCGAGTTCGGCGTTGTCGAGGGCCGCAAGGGTGAGCAGGCCCTGCAGGTCCGGCTGATCGACCCGCCGCCGTCCGTGGCGAAGGCGATGCGCCCGAAGCCGGAGGACCTGGCGCTGGTGATCGAGGACCTGATCAAGCTGCTCGACAACATCGGCGAGGGCTACCGCCGCGGCCGCCACCCGGACAACAAGACCTCCCACAGCGTAGCCACCGTACTCCGCGGCGTAGCCGACAAACTCGACGTCTAACTCACCCCGTCGTCGGTCCCTCGTTCCCCGGCGCGTCGCCGTTCATCGGTCCCAAGTTGCCACAGGCGCAATCGCGGGGCTGTCAGGCGATGGCGTAACCACCGGATGGCGGACGGATGCCGCCACCCTGTTGACTCCCCACTACGACTAGCCGCCACGCCGTACGGGTGGGTTCCAAGGGTCTGTCGGGCGAATGGTGCACCACCCCACGGCCGAACGGACGCGCCCTGGTGACTTCCCGCTGCGATTTGCCGGGCACGAGCTGACTTACCGCTTCGACTGGCCGTGTGGCCTCGACATACCGCTTCGACTTGCTGGTTCGAAGGCCCGACGTACGGCGTGCCGAAACGGTAGGTGGAGTATCGACGGCCTGTCGGAGCGGGAAGTGGGACGACCGGACCCGCGAGGGGCATGGCGTGTGCGGTCGGCGGTCGGATGGAACCGCCTTGAGACGGGCCATCCGGACCCGGGCATCAAGATTCGGACCAACAGACGGCGAACAATGGCAACTTGGGACCGATGAACGGCAACACGCCGGGGAACAAGGGGACCGGCGAACTGGTGGTACGTGTTGTGGGCGCGCGTTAGGGGGTGGGGTGCGGCGGTGGACGAGGGACTCGGTGCCGTCGAGGACGGTGCGGAGGCCGAACTGGAACTCGTCACGGCGCGCCCGGCATTGCGGTTCTCGGCAGCATCGGTACGGGCGGCCCCCGGGCCGACGTGGATAGGCACCTGCCGTCCGGGTGCCCGCCGGAATTGGCCAGGCGACTCGCGAAGGCTTGGTCGGCGCGAGTGCAGTGTCTGCGCAGTTGCCGAGCCAGCTTGGCGACGCGCTGCTCGCCATGGCTCGCGGCTCCTTCAGCCACAGCATGAACGTGGTGGCCTTGCTCGGCAGTCTGATGCTCGCGGGGACCGCAGTGGCGGTCACGCTGGTGCTACGCGGCACGAGCAAGCCGGCGGAGACCCAAGGGGCGGCCGCAGCTGAACTGACTGCGGCTGAGATCAGCTGATCAGCGAGGTGGCCGGCGACTTGCGCCGGTGTCGGGGCCCGACTGGCGTCGCCGGAAGGGCCCCGGTTGCCGTTCCACGGTGGGATCCTTCGACCAGGAGGCCGGGTTCTCGACGGTGTCGTCCTCGTCCGGTTGACCACTCCACCATCGCCCGACTCCCGGCCTCTGTTGCTCCACTGTCGGATCGGGACGCTGCTCCACTGTGTCGTCGGGGTGCCGGCCGCTCCTGGAGCCACGGCGTTGTTCCACCGTCGGATCGCTTGCCCTGGTCCTGCGGTCGTCCAGGCGCTCGGCCGAAGTCGAGAAGATGGTGCGAGACCTGGGGCCCGACTCGTGATGCTGGGTGTCCGAAGGACCAGCCTGACCGCCGGTCGGAGCGGGCCGCGGATTCGGGCCCGCCATCCGAGGTGCCTGTTGCGGTGTGGACGGCTTGGCCCGGACGACGACGAAGACGAGGCCGATCAGTACGGCCGCGAGGAAGCCGAAGCCGAGACGGGGGATGAGCGGCATCACGATGCCGCAGCCACCACCGATCACCCAGGCCAACTGCAGCACGGTCTCGGACCGGGCGAACACCGAGGTCCGGACCGTGTCCGGTACGTCGCGCTGGATCATCGCGTCCAGCGACAACTTGCCGAGTGAGCTGCACAGGCCGGCGACGAGGCCGAGCGCGATCAGGATCGGGAGCCCGTAGAGCACCGCCACGGTCACCGCCACGACGGCATCGGCCAGCAGTACGACCAGCACCACTGCCTCGGGTTTACGGGCCTTGAGCAACGATCCGACCAGAGTGCCGAGGCTGTTGCCGATCCCGGCGGCCGCGATCACCGCGCCTGCCGCGACGGCACCCCCGATACCGCTGATCGGTTTGTCCCGTAGCAGGAACGCCAGGTACATGGTCAGGAAGCCGGAGACGAACCGCAGGCCCAGGTTGCAGCGGATCCCGCGGGCGACTGCGGCGGTGACAGCCCGGCGCCGGGCGTCGCGGCCCGCCGTACCGGTCATTTCCTCGCCGGCGGGCGAGTCGACGCGGCCCGGTAGGCGGATCGCGAGGACCAGGCCGATCGTGTAGACCAATGCGGCCCAGCGGAGCGACCATTGCGGGCCGATGGCCGCGAAGGCGCCGGCTATCCCGGCCCCGATGGTGGCGCCGGCCAAGCCCGCCAGGGAGATCCGCGAGTTCGCGGTGACCAGCGTGACGTCCTTCGGCAGCAGTCGCGGTACGGCGGACGCGCGGGTGACGCCGTACGCCTTGGACGCGACCAGGCAGCCGAGTGCGGCCGGATACAGCCAGGCGGAACTGGTCGAGATCGAGGCGGCCAGGCTCCAGACCAGGAAGCCGCGCAGGCCGAGGGTCGCCCCGATGGCCCAGCGACGGCCGTGCCGGAACCTGTCCAGCACCGGCCCGATCAGCGGCGCCATCAAGGCGAACGGCGCCATCGTCAACAACAGGAACAGCGCGACCCGATCCCTGGCCTGCGAACTCGGTACGGCGAAGAACACCGTGCCTGCGAGGGAAACAGCGAAGGCGGTGTCGCCGGCCGCGTTGACCGCGCCGAGTTCGATCAGCCGGGACAGGCCCGACTCGCCGGCACCCTGTGCGCCGGTCAGTCCACGGATCCGCCGGCCGGTGGCCTTGCCCGCCCGACCGGTGACCTTCGCGGTCCTACGGGAGATGGCGGCGAAGCCGGTGGCCCCGACCTTGGACGCGTGACCGACCGTCTTCCCGGCGCTGCCGAGTTTCTTGCTCGCGGCGCGGCCGGCGTCCGCGACCCTGCGCCGGCGCTCCTCGGCGCGCCGGTTATCCGCGGAGTCGGGACCTTGCATGCATCCCATCCTGCCCTGTGACCGGGACAGTCCGCAGTCGCAGCGCGGTTCGGAACGGAACGACCGTCCAAACCGGGGCGGTCGGCGTGCGAGAATAAACGATTGTGACTCCCGTCAAGACTTCGGAAGCGGTCCGCGCCAAGCCCGACGCCGTCTGTGTGGCGGCGGTGGAGCCTGCGCGCGAGGCGGCCGTGGTCGAGGCCGGCGGCCAACAGGTCACCCCCGGCCAGCAGTTGGTCGGCGAGTACCTCGGTCATCTGGTCGAGGGCGAGCGCCTCATCACGCACTACTTCGCGTCCACCCACCCCGGGTACCGCGGCTGGCGCTGGGCCGTCACCGTCACCCGCGCCGCTCGCTCGAAGCAGGTGACGATCGACGAGGTGGTGCTGCTTCCCGGCGACGACGCCATCGTCGCGCCCGTGTGGGTGCCGTGGTCGGAGCGGGTCCAGCCCGGCGACCTGCGCCCCGGCGACCTGTTCCCGACCCTGCCGGACGACCCGCGGCTGGAGCCCGGCTTCACCGATACCGGCGCACCCGAGGACGTGCTCGCTGTCGTCGAGGAACTGGGCCTCGGCCGGGAGCGGGTTCTGTCGCAGCTCGGCCGTGAGGAGGCCGCGGAGCGCTGGTACGCCGGCGACTTCGGCCCGTCGGCGCCTATCGCCCAGGCCGTTCCGCACAAGTGCCACTCCTGCGGCTACTGGATCCGGCTGGCGGACAGCCTCGGCCAGGCCTTCGGCGCCTGCGCGAACGAGATGGCTCCAGGTGACGGCCGGATCGTCTCCTACGACTACGGCTGCGGCGCGCACTCCGACATCGTGGTCGAGTCTGTCGACCA
>JAWWOY010000735.1:0-4544 GCA_033851195.1 Kribbellaceae bacterium
GAGCTCGGCGCCAAGGCCGGACCGGACCTCGATCTGCAGATCCGCGACGGCCGACTCGGCGTACGGTCCGAGCCCACCGACAGCCGCGACCTGGTCATCGGCGATGCCTTCGGCGGGGTGGCGGTGCCGTGGCACCTCACCACTCGGGAGATGGTCGCCGACATCCGCCGGGTGCTCAGCAGCGATGGCATGTACGCGCTGAACGTGATCGACTACGGGCCGCTGGGCTTCGCGCGGGCCGAGACCCGGACTATTGCCGCGGAGTTCCCGTACGTCGCCGTGATCGGGACGTCGGAGGAGATCGCCGGCCGGACCGGCGGCAACTTCGTCCTGGTCGCAGCCGACCGGCCATTGCCGACGGCAGCGATCCGGGGCCTCCTCGGGACCCGGACCACCGTGCTCGCGGATCCGGCCGGCCTGCGGGCTTTCGTCGGTGACACGCCGCTGCTGACCGACGACTATGCGCCGGTCGATCAACTGCTGACGCCGTACCCGTCCTAAGACGCACCGTCCAGGGAGTTGTGGTCAGGGCCGAAAGGGCGGTTGCATGTGGCTATGCACCCACGCGCAGGCCAGCCAGCCCAGCCCGAGGACCTCGTCGATGTCGGCGCGCTGCTCGCCGCGTACGACGGGATCACCCCGGACGTCGAGAATCCAGCCCAAAAGGTCGTGTTCGGTACGTCGGGCCACCGTGGCTCGAGCCTGGACGGGGCCTTCAACGAAGCACACATCCTGGCGATCACCCAGGCCATCTGCGAGTACCGCGCAGGTGAGGGGACCACCGGACCATTGCTGGTCGGCCGGGACAGCCACGGCCTGTCCGAGCCGGCTTGGCGGACAGTGTTGGAGGTACTGGCGGGCAACGACGTCCAGTTCCTCGTCGACAGCGGGGACGGGCTGACCCC
The DNA here is from genome assembly GCA_033851195.1 of Kribbellaceae bacterium. Lineage (GTDB taxonomy): Bacteria > Actinomycetota > Actinomycetes > Propionibacteriales > Kribbellaceae > Kribbella. The sequence goes on from JAWWOY010000735.1 coordinate 906, forward strand.
GACGCCCGCCGTGTCGCACGCGATCCTGCGGCTCAACCGCGGCGCCGGGGCGGGTGCGGACGGCATCGTCATCACCCCGTCGCACAACCCGCCCAGGGACGGCGGCATCAAGTACAACCCGCCGCACGGAGGCCCGGCCGACTCCGATGCGACCGGCTGGATCGCATCCCGGGCGAACGAGCTGATCGCGGCCGGGCTGCGCGACATACACCGGAAGTCGTTCGAGACGGCGCGAGCGGCCGCGGGGGAGTACGACTTCCTCGGGCACTACGTTGACGACCTGCCGTCGGTGCTGAACCTGGACGCGATCCGGTCCGCGGGCCTTCGCATCGGCGCGGATCCGCTCGGCGGCGCCAGCGTCGGTTACTGGGCGGAGATCGCGGACCGGCACAAGCTGGACCTGACCGTGGTGAACCCGCGGGTCGACCCGGCCTGGAGCTTCATGACCCTCGACCACGACGGCAAGATCCGGATGGACTGCTCGTCGCCGTACGCGATGGCCTCCCTGGTGGCCCAGCGCGATCAGTACGACCTGGCCACGGGCAACGACGCGGACGCCGATCGGCATGGCGTCGTCACGCCGGACGCCGGCCTGATGAACCCGAACCACTATCTCGCGGTGGCGATCTCCTACCTGTTCGCGAATCGCCATTGGGGTGCTGAGGTGGCGGTCGGCAAGACGCTGGTGTCGTCCTCGTTGATCGACCGGGTGGTCGCGGATCTGGGCCGGCGGTTGTGGGAGGTGCCGGTCGGGTTCAAGTGGTTCGTGCCGGGGCTGATCGACGGGAGCGTCGGGTTCGGTGGTGAGGAGTCGGCCGGGGCGAGTTTCCTGCGCTTCGACGGCACGGTGTGGACGACGGACAAGGACGGGATCCTGCTGGCGCTGCTGGCGAGCGAGATCACCGCGGTGACGGGCGAGACGCCGTCGCAGGCGCATGCCAAGTTGGTCGAGCGGTTCGGGGCGTCGGCGTACTCGCGGGTGGACGCGCCGGCGACGCGGGAACAGAAGGAGCAGTTGGCGAGGCTGTCGGCAGACGCCGTGACTGCTACCGAGCTGGCGGGGGAGCCGATCCTGGACCGGTTGACGAGTGCGCCAGGCAACGGGGCACCGATCGGTGGACTGAAGGTGACGACCGAGTCGGCATGGTTCGCGGCGCGGCCGTCGGGGACCGAGGACCTGTACAAGATCTACGGCGAGTCCTTCCGTGGCGCGGACCACCTCGAGCAGGTCTTCACCCAGGCCCGCGAGGTGGTCTCCGCGGCGCTGGCGGACTGACCACCGGGATTCAGCGGACGAAGGCGTCGATCATGTGGTCCAGGTCGGCGGCGGGGTTGTTGGTGAGGCCGCTGTGGATGGGGCCGGGGTGGACCACCGTACTTCGAGGGGCAGCGAGCCAGCGGAAGCGCTCGCCGATGCGGGTGGCTGCGGCGGGGCCGCCGGCCGGGTCGCCGGCGCAGATCGAGCGGATGTGCTCGAGCGATGCGCAGACCACGTCGACATCGACTGCCGGGTCGAGGGCGCGGAGGCGGAGCGGGTCGACGTCCCAGGCAGCGCCGAGGAAGTCCAGGGAACGGCAGTAGAGCACCGCGCCCACGTTGACGAACTCGCCGCGGTGGATCCGCGGTGCGGCCCGCAGGATGACGTAGTCGAACGGCACCAGGTTCATCGGGCCGCTCCCGGCAGCCAGGCGGACCGGTCCGAGACCCGGGCCAGCAGGTGGCCGACGTACCGGTCGCGGTCGCCCGCCGCGATCCACTCGTCGGGGACCAGCGCGACCACCTCGGTCAGCAGTTCCGGCGTGATCGCCGCCGCCAGTTCGGCATCGACACCCGGTACGGCGGGTGCGCTGTCCCGGAACACGTGGTCATCCGCGTTGTACGGGGTGGCGGTGAACTTCTCGGCCGAGGCCCAGGCGTGATGGAAGTACAGGGCGGCGCCGTGGTCGATCAGCCAGAGCTGCTTGTGCCAGACGAGCAGGTTGGTGTTGCGCCAGGACCGGTCGACGTTGGCCACGTACGCGTCCAGCCAGAGGATCTGGGCCATGGTGGTCTTGTCGGGCTGGCCGGCGGAGCCGTCGTACCCGAAGGCGCCCGGCAGGAAATCGACGGCCAGGTTGAGGCCGGCGCTGCGGATCAGCAGGTCCTGGATCTCCTCGTCCGGCTCGGACTTGCCGATCATCGGATCGAGTTCCATCAGCTTGAGCTCCGGCACCCGCAGCCCGAGCCGGCGGAACAGTTCACCGACAATGATCTCCGCGACCAGCGCCTTCGGTCCCTGACCGGCGCCGTGGAACTTCAGCACATAGGTGCCGAGATCGTTGCCTTCCACAACACCTGGCAGCGACCCGCCCTCCCGGAGCGGCAGCACGTAGCGGATGGCGGTGATGATCGGCAGACTCACGCGCCGAGCCTAGGGCATGAACCTGCCCGTCGCTCGGCGCGCACCGGACCTGGTTTCCGATCGCGCGAGGCCGGGTACCAGGCTGCTTTGAGGCAAAGGATCTCCGGTGAACGCATCGCACCCGTCCATGGGCGTCGAGGAGGAGTTCCTGTTGGTGTCCGCCACCGGGCGGCCGTTGCCGAGGAGCGTCGGCGTCGCACGGGCGGCGGACGGTATCGACGTGCAGCTGGAGCTGACGAAAGGCCAGGTCGAGATCAACTCGCCGGTCTGCGACAGTTCGAGTGAGCTCCGTGAGCACCTGGTCAGGATGCGGTCCGCGCTGGCCAAAGCCGCAGGCCAGAACGGCGCCCGGCTGCTTGCCGTCGGTGTGCCGCCGGGAGGCAAGCCAGTGCAGATAGTGACGGATACGCCCCGTTATCAGAGGATGGCTGACGAGTACGGGCAACTGGCCCGGGAGCAGGCTGTCTGCGGCTGCCATGTCCACATCGAGGTACTGGATCGGGATGCCGCGATACAGGCCAGCAACCACATCCGGCCCTGGTTGCCGACACTGCTGGCCCTGACGGCCAACTCGCCGATCTACCTCGGCTCCGACACCGGGTTCGCCAGTTGGCGGTGGATCATGGCGTCGCGGTGGCCTGTTGCCGGGCCGCCCCCGTACTTCGAGTGCGCGGCTCACTACGACGCGGTGGTGGCGACGCAGTTGGCGGCAGGCAGCATCTTCGACGAGCAGATGGTCTATTGGGATATCCGGCCGTCCGTTCATGTGCCGACCGTCGAGGTGCGGGTCAGCGATGTGCCGGGCACGGTGGACGAGACGGTCCTGCTCGCCACACTGGTCCGGGCTTTGGTGATGACAGCAACCGATGCGAAGCCGGCGCCGGTGGTGGAGCCGGAGGTGCTGCGGGCCGGCTACTGGATCGCAGCTAGGGACGGACTGTCCGGGGATGGGCTTGACGTACTCGAGGCACGGGTGCTGCCTATGTCTGAGCTGCTCGATCTGCTGGTGCAGCACGTCCGTCCGGCGCTTGAGGAGCTGGGGGAACTCAAGAACGTGGAGGAGGGCCTGCGGCACGTACTCGCCGACGGCAACGGCGCGATTCGCCAGCGAAGGCCTTCCATCAGGGCGACAACGTGGCAGACGTCATCGCTCTGACGGAGCAGCACTAGCGCCCTCACGGGACACGAGCGTCTCGTGAGGGCAACTAGGCTCGCAGGAATGACTCCAGGCCGTGCAG
>JAWWOY010001135.1:0-2721 GCA_033851195.1 Kribbellaceae bacterium
GGTGGTTAGCCGGTAAACCGTGATGAGCGTTGCCGGGCGACCGTGGTCAGCCAGGGCGAGGACCGGCGAGGACCACGAGGAGCGGGAGGTCATCGTCACGGAGGCGGTGGACATCATGGTGCCTCACGGCATCGTGGACGTCGATCGTGAGGTGCCGCGGCAACTTCCTGCAGGTCGACGAGTTCGGACCCGTGGACTAGGACATTGGTGCGCCTGCGCCGAGGCTTTACGGTGCGGTCGGGGGTGCCCGCGACGGCCGTCACATCAGCCGCTCGGGTCAAGAGCCTTCCGAGGTGGTTGAACGGCCGCTGGCCGTGACCTTTGCAGGTTGTGCCAACCGGGTGGTTACTTCTTTACCTTCGTCGGCCCCGTCGATAGACTTTAGCAACACACTGCCACGTCGATCCGCCCATCGATTGTCAGAAGGCCGGATCGTCTATGTCCAGAACATCGACGGATCCGCCCACACGGTGGTGACCGTCGGCACCGTCGATCTGCCGGCTGGCTGGCGCTTCCCGCCAGAAGTGAACGCCGCCGCAGATCCAGCGCACTCTTGCTGCGCAGCACATCGTGCACTCGGGGAGGGGAAACGGTGGCAATTATCTCAGCATCGCCATAACCAGACTGGCGAAAGGCAGCACTTGACGGGCCTCCGCTAGGACGGCCACCACAAAGTCATGCCCCAGCGGGCAGTCCAGCGGCTCAGTTGCGCCCTCCGGGCGGCTGGCCCTAGCTGCGCTGTGCCCGAACGGGAATCTGAACCAGGCCACGTCAGCCTGCGCTGCCGTGCGCCGTGAGGCATGAAGGGATCGATCCAATGAAACGAAAACTGATTCACGCGCTCCTGGGCTGCGGCCTGCTGGTCTCGGTGATCACGCCCCAGGCCGCTGCTTCCGCTCCGAGCGAGGCCGAGCCGGCCGCAGGACAGTTCGCCGCCATACCTGGTGGAGACCCGGTGGCGAACCCGTCAGCACCAGTACCGGGGCCACGAACCGCCTACGCCTCGACCAGCAAGGCCGACTGCGACGCCCTGATCGCCAGTGTGCGGGCCGGGAAGCGAAGCTCCTATCCCCGCACCTGCACGAGCGGCACGGTCGTCTCGGCTGCTGACGGGAACCAGCCAGCGGTCGATCCGTGGCCGTCCGAATGCAGCACCGGTACCGGCACAACCACACCGTGGATCGCCACCAGCCGTCGACAGGCCTGCAATCACGAGGTCTTCGGCCTGACCGTGATCGAAGTGCCCTCAGGGCGGGTTCTCGGCACCGCGACCTTCCACTCGGTCGGGAAACTGCTGGCCTCAACCACCATGGCCCGCTGGGCATCGACGACAGACGTGTGGGTCTGGAGCTGGACAGGCGTCGGGTTCCCCGAGTGGAGCACCGGCGATCTCGCTCCGTGTCCCGGCAACTGCTTGGGAACCAGCGTGGCCTACACCAAGGTCAACTTCGATTCCTGGCGCGGTACCGGCAACATCGATCCTGTCGCGATGGCATCAGGCCGGATCATCAATGACGTGTACGGCGACTGGAATGTCACGTTCGGGTCCAGCAAGTACGGAAACTCCGTGACCTTCACACTCACTGGTGCGCTTTCTCGCTGCGACAACGCGATCGGTGGCCGCGTGCCAGGCTGTGTGTTCGCCAATATCCCCAGCGTCGTCGGCTTCAGCCAGACCACCGTGCCCGAATTCGTCAACCACGTGTACAGGGCCCAAGTGTCCGGCCTGCCGGGCCGTCTCAGCACCGGCACTTACCTGACCCGGCTGACCGACCAGACGAAGATCAACGCCAACGGCGCCACGGCCTGTCCCTCATCCATCCCCCGGCCAACCGGGAAATCCTGCGACGAATACCCATTCCGCAGCACTAACCAAGGCGCATCCACCGGCGGCAGTGCAGTGGCCCGAAGCTTCCCCGACTGCCAGATGCCCGACCCGCAGCGCACCGGTGCCACCGGCTTCAGCAGGTGCTTCATCATTGCCGGGCAGAACTCCTCAGCCGGCGGCACCCTCGGCGGTTTCTACGCCAATGAACGCATGCTCCAAGGTGACCCGTTCCAAGTAGGCTATTTGCCATGAGCACAGTCGGGCTGCGGCACCAGGTGCAGGCGTCGTACCACCAGGTATTCCTGACCCCGCACGGCCACAGCCCGATCCTGGATCCGCGCCAGCCGGGTCGACTCCTCGCAATCGACCCGGCTGGCCCCGCTGTCATCGTCCTCACCGGCTGCGCCCAAGGACCGGTCCACCTCACCATCCACAGCACCGACCAGCCGCCGACCGCCCTGGCCGAATCGATGGCCGGATGGGACATCGGCGAAGAAGACGACATATACATCGCCGGCGAGCTCTACGCCCTGTCTCCTCTGGCTGATCTGCCTGACGGGGCCGTTTTCACCCCAGCAGCACCGGGCCTCCACCGGATCCGGGTCCTGGCCCGCGGGCGCGCCGCACAATACGACTTCGTGGTCGACCAGCCAACCGAAGAATACGGCGTCACCATCTGGCCGACCACGACACCCGCCGAGCGGACCCACGTCGGCGACGACGGCCTGACCTTCTAGATTGTCAGAGTCCCAGGTGCGGCATCCATGGCAGGCCCGGGCAACCTCCGCGAGCGCTGATGAGCGCATCAGCGTGGAACGAGAGGCCGCACAGATGCTCGGGCCTGGCGAGTCCACGATGTGGCGGCGCGCCCTGGCCGATGGAACCTTGCCAAA
>JAWWOY010001151.1:0-2555 GCA_033851195.1 Kribbellaceae bacterium
GGACAGACCACCGGCTCCGACACCGATACCGCCTGGACCGGAGCGAACGCATTGACCATGACGGCGGTGGATGCTGCGGGCAGCTTCTCGAATGCCAACAATATCGCCCAGGCCGACGGGCAGAACGCCATGTGGGTCTACGCCCCAAACGGAAACGGAAACAACTCCCAGACCGGCACCGTTACGGTCAAGGGTTACCCGCCTCCCGGCACGATTCCGGCAGGGTCGATCCTGAAGTCCGCGAAGCTGGTCGCGAAGCATGGGAATACCGCTGGGTCGGCCCAGGACGACCTGAGCGTACTGGTCACTCCGACAGCTGGCACGCCATTCACGGTGACGGTGCCCTCCTATTCCGACACCGCCATGCACACTGACTCGATCGACGTTTCACAAGGCGGCGTCGGCGCTCTCGCGCTGCTTGTCAACTCGGGTACCTTCACAGGGGCAAAGCTTGCCTACTCGGCGGCCGTCAGACACGCTGGGACGGAGATGCTGGACGCGCTCCAACTCGAGCTCACCTTCGTCTCTCCGACACTCCGGGCCGCCAGCGGCTGCATCACTAGCGGCCCGTACACAGGCGGCGGCGAGGCCGCTGCGAACTGCTCGCTGGTCACTGCGATCAACAACTCCGGTAACCAGTTCTACGTACAGGGCACGACGTACACGCCGAAGGCCGCCCTCGACATCACCCTCAACAACGCCGCTGAGCAGGTCTTCCGGTTCGGGGTGATCGCCCGGTCGCTGTGGATCAAAGAGACCGGCAGCTTCTCGTACGGCGGTGTGGTCATCGAAGTCCCAGACGACTCACCCGGCTTTGTCTTCAGCATGTACCTGAGTGTCTACCTGTGCACAGGCGCCGGCCCCTGTGCGACGAGCGGCCAGCCGGTCCTGCAGTCGAAGGTCTCCCTCGTCGACAGCGACCCGACCACCCCAGTCCCCGGCCACCGACAGGTCACCGTTCTCAGTTGGACCAGACCCGGTTAATCGATCCGTAGCGCATGGACATGTGATGGGTGGGTGGTCCAGTGGCGGGATGGGTCCACTGTGGGTGATGTGGCTGCGTGCTGTGGTTGAGGCAGATGCAAACGACCCCGCGGCTCGGGGTTCGACCACGTGCGATTACTAGACCTCGCTCCGCCATGAACGTACTCGCTGCAGCCGACCCCGTGGCGGGAACCACACCGAATGCTCCAGCCGTAGTTCGTGATCATGCGAGTTGGGCAGCTTGACTGCAGCAGTGGCATTCGCGGGCTCGGGCCTGGTGACGGCGTCGCAAGGCACCAAAGCAGCAGCCTGAATGTGAGCACTGAGATGCATATCGGCGAGGGAAGAGAGAGGCACACACCACCATGGCGGACGCCCAACGCAAGGAGACAGCCGAAGGCCCACCGGCGCGCTCCGGCAACCTATCATTGCGCCGTATCCCGGGCACCGTGGCTTTGGTTGCCCTGTTCATGGCTGGCGTCGCAGTTGGCGCCGGCGCCGTCGCTGCTCTCAAGGGCGACGGCGCGCACTCGCCCTCTGCTCAGGTCGCACCCCCGGTATCGAGCCTTGCCGCACAGTCACCGTCCGCTCCCGTCACGGCGTCGCCTTCGAGCAGTGACGCACCGTCGCCGTCAGTCTCCGTCGTGCCGTCGCCCTCGAGCAGTGCCGCACCGTCGCCTTCAGTTCCCGTCGTACCGTCGCCCTCGAACCGTGTCGACGTTACCGGCCAGGTAAACGGATCGACGGTCTTCACCGCCGGTAGCGTGTTCGATGAGCCCTGTTCCGGCGGAGAGCAAGTTCAGGTGAGTGACGGAGCAGGCACGACACTACGCGTCGCAAAGACGAGGCTCGTCTCGCAGCATGACAGTCGCGAGGGCACGATTGTCACTAGGGAGTGCAAGACCATGTACCGCGTCAACGTGCCGGCCGCGGACGTATACCACGTTTCCCTGGCCAGTATTAAGAGTCTTAAAGAGCTTAATGCACAAGGGACATGGGAAACGACATTCAACGGCGGAGCAGGTCTCCTCAAGGCTCCGCCACTGTTCTACGTGTACGGGCTCTACTGAGCGGCCGTCATGCCGGAGGCATGCGGTCAGCGGCGCAGGTCTAACCGGGCGGAAGGGCCAGGTCCGGCTACGCGAGCAGGCCGGTGTACCAGCTGGAGATCGGGTCGGCGAGGAACACTGCAAGAAGGGCGGCGGCGATCATGAAGGGGCCGAAGGGCAGAGCGGTCTTGCGGCCACCACGCCCCGTGGCCATCACCGCGACCCCGACCACCGCGCCGAGCAGGAAGCCGCCGAACGCACCGACCAGCAGCGCGGACCACGACAGGTAGGCCAGAACCCCGCCGAGTAGACCCGACAGCTTCACGTCACCCCAGCCCATCCCGGCCGGGTATACCAGCACCAACAGAAGGTAGAACCCGAACAACGCCACAGCTCCGATGCCCGCACGGGCGAGCGACCACCAGTCGTGCTGCCAGGCCGCCGACGCCGTCAGCAGCACGGCCAGCACCGGGTACGACGGAAAGGTGATCGCGTTCGGCAGCCTGCGGAGTTCGAGGTCGA
>JAWWOY010000792.1:0-6877 GCA_033851195.1 Kribbellaceae bacterium
CCAGGTCGTGCCTGAGTTGATGCCAGTAGTTCTCCTTCACCCATTGGTCGTCCCTGTCCCGCACGTCCAGCACCTTGCGCAACCCGTGCTGGATCGCCAGCGGCTCCAGGCTCTCCTCGATCGCCACCGCGCCGGTCAAGCCGGCGAGTGTGGTGGCCACATTCACCGACGGAGTGCCTTGTCGATAGAGAAGGTATCCGCCGACGTGGCTCCGCCCGACGAGTTTCCACAAGTCATCCGCCGGCTGCGCGCCGACGTCGTACCGGTCGGTCAGGTCGTTCAGCCAGAGGTGGTAACCGAGCGAGGGAATGTCCAGATAGAGGCCTTCGCTGCCATACCGCGCGAACTGTCCCTGCAGCGTCGTGGCGAGAGTCAGTTCGGCTGGGCTGAGAGCACTCTCCTGCAGCACGTGCAGCGTGCTCGGCCGGATCCCCTTCGGGTAGGCCGACGCAGCGGGCGCCGCGGAAGCCGGGCCGGTCCCCAATGCACCTAGCCCTAGCGCGCCCAGGCCGGCCGCGCCGACACCGATGGCCTGCCTGCGGGTGAACAGCGGTCGGTCGGGCATGCGCTGCCTCCCTGAGTGACCCCGTTGCCTGTCCTACGTTGTCAACTGGCGGGTGACGATGCCACAGGCTGCCGGCGGGGGCAAGACCTCAGGCCGGAATCGGCAGGCTGTAATGGCGCATCAGTTCGCGGAGGACGTCGACGCCGGTGTCCAGGTCGTACAGTTCGGCGTTCAGCCCGATGCTCTTCGCGCCGGCGATATTGGCTTCGTTGTCGTCGATGAACAGCACCGACGAGGCAGGCCGGTCGATCGCGTCCAGGATGGTCAGGAAGTACTCCGGATCCGGCTTGGCGACGCCGAGATCGCACGAGTAGAAGGTCTGGTCGAACCAGTCGCCGTAATGCCGCTCGTCGTGCATGATCGTGCGACGAAAGGCCTGCTGGTTGGTCGCCAGGTGGCACTGGATCCCCGCAGTCCGCAGGTGCTGGACCAGCGTGACGACCTCGGGTTCGGCCTCGAACTGGCGCCACAGGTCGAGCACTTCGTCTGCGGGCGTCGTGGATCCCCAGCGGCCGAGCACCTCGACCAGGGCTTCGGGGAAGTTGCCCCTGCCGATCAATGAGGGGTGCTCGGACTTCATCAGGTCCAGCACGAAGTCCTCGGTCGAGTCGGCCGGCCCGATGAAGGTGGCGAGGACGGCGCGCCAGTCGACGGTGGCGCGCTGGAGCACCCCGTCCGCGTCGAAGAGGACGGCATCGATCGTCGGGTTCGGCATGTCGCCATCCTGCCAGCATTGGGGCCTTGACCGGTTCAGTTGGTATGCGCTTACCTTGACCGGGTCCGAACAATTGAGGACACCATCGGTCGCGAACGAACACCTCAGACCCGCCCAGCGCGAAGGCAGGTGAAGCGATGTCAGTAACCAGACGGCAGTTCCTCGCTCTCGGTGCTGGAGGCGCCGCGGCCCTAGGCGGCCTGACGGGGTGCGGTTCACGCAGCTCGCTCGGCGCGGCCGACGAACTGAGCATGTGGACCTGGGTCGGTTCGGTGAACGACGGCCTGATCAGTACGGCGGAGAAGGGCATCCCCGGTGCCGCCGCGAAGAAGCTGTCGATGACCCGGATCGGGACCAACTACAAGACCAAGGTGCTGACCGCGTTGGCCGGCAAGTCGCTGGTGCCGGACATCGTTGGGATCAACGACGACGTCGCCACCTACTTCCCGAACGCGGACCAGTTCCACGACCTGCACCAGCTCGGCGCCGACAAGCTCGCGGACCAGTACCTGCCGTGGAAGTGGAAGCTCGGCATCACGCCGGACAACCGGATGATCGCCTTCCCGATGGACACCGGCCCGACAGCGCTGTTCTACCGGCGCGACATCCTCGAGAAGGCCGGCGTACCGATCGAACCAGCGGAAGTGGCAGCTGCCGCGCCCGACTGGGAGAGCTTCATCCAGCTCGGCAAGAAGATCAGCCAGGCGGTGCCGGGTTCTGCCATCACCGACAACATCACCTCGATCTTCGACTACGCCCTCGCCCAGCTGCCGCAGCGCTACATGACGGCAGACGGCAAGTACATCGGCGACGGCGACCACATCAAGCAGGTGTGGGACCTGTCGGTCCGGGTGGTGAAGGAAGGCCTGTCGGCCAACGCGCAGGCCGGCAGCACCGACGCCAACGCGGTGATCACCAACGGCCGGCTGGTCGCCTACGTCGCGGCTGTCTGGTGGGCCCAACTCGGTCCGAAGAACGCGGCCCCCGCCACGAAGGGACAGTGGCGGGTCACCGCCGCGCCCGGCGGCGCCGGCAACCGCGGCGGCTCGTTCCTGGCGATCACCAAGTACTGCAAGGATCCGGCGGCCGCCTTCGCCTTCATCAGCTGGCTTGAGACGTCGAAGAACCAGGCCGAGGCGTTCCTCGACCCGGTGCTGTTCCCGTCCACCCCGGCCAGCTACACCGACTCCCGGCTGACCGCGCCGGACCCGTTCTTCGGCGGGCAGCGCATCGTCGACGTGTTCGCCGACTCGGCGAAGAAGTACCCGGGCGCGTATTTCAGCCCCTACGACACGATCATCCGTACGCCGCTCGCGGCCGAACTGGTCAACGTGGAAGTCGGCAGCAAGACGTCCGACCAGGCCTGGAAGGACGCACAGCAACAGGTGCAGCGTGAACTCACCCGGGCGGGGGCGATCTGAATGGCAGTCAGCGAGGCGGTCCGCGGTCGAACAGCCATCGATGACACCGCACCGGACCGGCCACCGAGCAAGTACCGCCAAGCCCTACCGCAGTACGTGGCAGTCTCGCCGTTCTTCATCCTGTTCGCGGTATTCGGTGCCTTCCCGGTGCTGTTCTCCATCTACCTGTCCTTCCAGTCCTGGGACGGGATCGGCAAGATGAAGTTTGTCGGGCTGCAGCAGTACAGCTACCTGCTCAGCGATCCCGCTTTCTGGAGCGCGATCACCAACACCCTGATCATCTGGGTGCTGTCCACCGTGCCGATGCTGGTCCTGGCGCTGATCATTGCCAACGCCCTGCACACCGCCACCCGGTTCCGGAGCTTCTACCGGATCGCCTACTTCATCCCGAACGTCACCTCGGTGGTGGCCGTGACGATGGTGTTCGGCTCGATTTTCAGCAACAACTTCGGCCTGCTGAACGCGTTCCTGCAGTCCATCGGCGTCGGCAAGGTGGAGTGGCTGAGCCAGCCCTGGGGGATCAAGATCGCGATCGCGACCATCGTCACCTGGCGCTGGGTCGGGTACAACGCGATCATCTTCCTGGCCGGCTTGCAGGCGATCTCCTCGGACGTCTACGAGGCCGCGAAGGTGGACGGCGCGTCGACCGTGCAGACCTTCCTGCGGATCACCGTGCCGATGCTGCGGCCGGTGATCCTGTTCACCGCGGTGACCTCGACGATCGGCGGGCTGCAGATCTTCACCGAGTCGCGGGTGCTGTTCGGCAACACCGACAACATCGGCGGCCCGGGCGGCGCCGGTATGACGATCGTCTCGTACCTGTACCAGAACGCCTTCATCAACAACCAGTTCGGGTACGGCGCCGCGATCGGCTGGGCGCTGTTCATCCTGATCGTGCTGTTCTCGATCGTCAACTGGCGGCTGATCGGCGGGAACGACGACGAGCGCATCACCAGACGGGCCGCCCGTCGCGTCGCCCAGCGGATCCGCGAGCAGGAGCAGCAGAAGGAGGCCGTCGATGTCGGTTGAACGGATCCGTAACCTCATCGGTCACGGCGTGCTGATGATCGGCGTCGCCGTCTCGATCTTCCCGTTCTACTGGATGCTCGTGATGGCCTCGAACACCACGCCGGACATCTTCAGCTACCCGCCGAAGCTGCTGGTCGGCTCGCACCTGTTCGAGAACATGCGCAAGGTGATGGACAACATCGACTTCTTCGGCGCCATGCTGATCACCCTGCTGGCGGCCCTCGGGGTGACCGTGCTGGTGCTGTTCTTCGACTCGCTGGCCGCGTTCGCCTTCGCCAAGTACGACTTCCCCGGCCGCAACGTGCTCTTCGGGATACTGCTGGCCACCTTCATGATCCCGTCGCAACTGTCGCTGGTGCCGCAGTTCGTCACGCTGGCCGAGTTCGGCTGGATCGGCTCGCTGAAAGCGCTGATCATCCCGGGCGCCGCGAATGCGTTCGGCATCTTCTGGATGCGTCAGTACGCCCGGGGCGCGATCCCGGACGAGCTCATCTCCGCCGCGAAGGTCGACGGCGCGGGCTTTTTCCGGCAGTACCTGACGGTCGGACTGCCGGTGCTGCGACCCGGGTTGGCGTTCCTGGGTATCTTCACCTTCATCAACGTCTGGAACGACTACCTGTGGCCGTTGATCGTGATGACGGACCCGAACAAGCTCACCCTCCAGGTCGCCCTGGATCAGCTGAACGGTATCTACGGAACCGACTACAGCATGGTGATGGCGGGCGCGCTGATGAGCGTGATCCCCTTGATCGGTGTCTTCATCATCGGCGGCCGCCACTTCATCGCCGACATCGCCGCCGGCGCGATGAAGTTCTGACCCCTGCCCTGTTCATCACTGTCATCAACGATGGGAAACCTGTGCCAGCTAAGTCCGACGTCCAGCCGACCACCAAGCTCAGCTGGGGGATCCTCGGTACCGGCAACATCGCCTCCCGGTTCGCCGGCCAGTTGCCGTCCTCCAAGACCGGCGTCCTCGCGGCCGTCGGCAGCCGCAGCCTGGACTCGGCGAACGAGTTCGGCGACAAGTTCGCCATCCCGAACCGGCACGCGTCGTACGACGACCTGCTCGCCGACGACACGGTGGATGCGGTCTACATCGCGACCCCGCATCCGTTGCACGTGGAGTGGGCGATCAAGACCGCCGAAGCCGGCAAGCACGTGCTCTGCGAGAAGCCGCTGGCGATCAACCGTGCCTGGGGTGCGGCGATGATCGAGGCCGCCGTGCGTAACGACGTCTTCCTGATGGAGGCGTACATGTACCGCTGCCTGCCGCAGACGCAGTTGATCGCCCAACTGATCCGCGATGGCGCCGTCGGCAAGGTCCATCAGATCCAGGCCTCCTTCGCCTTCGCGTCGTCGTACCGGCCGGAGGGTCGGTTGTTCGCGGACGACCTGGCCGGCGGGGGCATCCTCGACGTCGGCGGCTACCCGGTGTCGATGGCGCGCCTGATCGCCGGTGTCGCGATCGGAGCACCGTACGCCGATCCGGCGGCGGTGACGGCCGTCGGTCAGGTAGGCGAGACGGGCGCGGATGAATGGTCCGTGGCGACTCTGTGCTTCGACAGCGGCCTGACCGCACAGGTGAGCACCGGCATCCGGCTCTCCGACGAGAACCGGGTGCGGATCCTCGGCAGCGAGGGCTACCTGATCGTCGAGGACCCCTGGTTCGGCGGCGACGGCAAGCCCACCCACGTGACCTTGCACCGGGTGGGGGAGGAGCCGCGGGACGTCTCGGCGGACCCGGCCTTCATCTACGCGGCCGAGGCCGACGCCGTGGCCGCCTCACTCGCTGAGCGGCAGGCGCCGGAAATGTCGTGGGCCGACACCCTGGGTAACCTCGGTGTGCAGGACGCCTGGCGCGCGGCGATCGGCCAGCAGTACGCGAGCGAGCGCGAGGACGCCGCGATCCCGACGGCGACCGGCCGCCCGTTGAACCGCCGCGCGGATGCGCCGATGACGTACGGCGAGGTGCCGGGACTCGACAAGCAGGTCTCCCGGCTTGTGATGGGCGTGGACAACCAGCAGACGCTCACGCACGCCGCGACCATGTTCGACGACTTCGTTGAGCGTGGCGGCACGGCGTTTGACACCGCCTACATCTATGTCGGCGGCCGGGGTGAGAAGCTCCTCGGCCAATGGATGAAGAGCCGCGGCAACCGCGACGAGGTCGTTGTCCTCGGCAAGGGTGCGCACACGCCGCACTGCGACCCGGAGTCGCTCAGCCGGCAGTTGCTGGAGAGCCTGGAGCGGCTGCAGACCGACCACGTCGACCTCTACCTGATGCATCGCGACAACGAGGACATCGGGGTCGAGGAGTTCGTGGACGTGCTCGACGAACACCGCCGGGCCGGGCGCATCGCGGCGTACGGGGGTTCCAACTGGTCGCTCAAGCGGTTCGACGCGGCCAACGAGTACGCCGAGCGGACCGGCAAGCAGCCGTTCACGCTGCTGAGCAACCACCTCAGCCTGGCGCGCGCGTACGACGTCCCCTGGACGGGGTGCCGGCACGTCAGCGACAACGAGGCGCAAGCGTGGCTGCGGGAGCGGCAGGTCGCGCTGTTCCCGTGGTCCAGCCAGGCGCGCGGGTTCTTCACCGGCAGGGCGAAGCCCGCGGACCGCTCGGACGAGGAACTCGTCCGGTGCTTCTACTCCGACGGCAACTTCGAACGGTTGGACCGGGCCCGCGAACTCGCCGCGGCCCGTGGCGTCGAGCCGACCGCGATCGCGCTGGCCTGGCTGCTGCACCAGCCGTACCCGGTATTCCCGCTGATCGGGCCGCGGCAGATCTCCGAGACCCGCACCTCGCTGCCGGGGCTGGGCGTCACCCTCTCCGCCGAGGAGGTCGCCTACCTGACGGCAGCCGACCTGGACTGAGGTCGGGGACGCGAAAGGACCCGCTGCCCGAGGGGCGGCGGGTCCGTCCGTGCAAGTCAGTTAGCGCGTGACCTTGCCGGCCTTGAGGCAGGAGGTGCACACATTGAGGCGCTTCGGGGTCTTGCCGACCAGCACGCGGACGCGCTGGATGTTCGGGTTGAAGCGCCGCTTGGTGCGACGGTGCGAGTGGGACACGTTGTGTCCGAACTCGGGGCGCTTGTCGCAGACGTCACAAACGGCAGCCACCGGAACTCCTCAGGAAGATGAATCGCA
>JAWWOY010000807.1:0-4108 GCA_033851195.1 Kribbellaceae bacterium
TGATGTTCTATGGTCGTGGTGCCGGCGGCGCCCCGACGGCCAGTGCGGTCCTCGGGGATCTGGTGTCCGCCGCGCGCAACCGGCTCAAGGGCGTGCCGGGGGTCGGCGAGTCGTCGTACACCCAGCGGGCCGTCCGGCCGATGGGCGACACCACGACTCGTTACCACGTGTCGCTGGACGTGACAGACAAGGCCGGTGTACTGGCGGCGGTGGCCCACGCGTTCTCTGAGCACGGCGTGTCGATCCAGACGGTCCGCCAGGAAGGCCGGGGCGGTGACGCGCAACTCGTCGTGGTCACCCACACTGCCACCGACGCAGCGTTGTCGGCGACCGTGGAGACTCTGCGTGACATGGACATCGTTCGGCAGGTCAGCAGTGTGATGCGGGTTGAAGGGGATTGATCGGAATGGCTCAAGGGCGGCCAGTTCTCTGGCGTGGCGTGATCGAGGAGTATCGAGACCGGCTGCCGGTCTCGGCGGACACTCCCGTGGTGACGCTGGGGGAAGGCGGTACGCCGCTGGTGGCCGCGCAGTGGCTCAGTGAGCAGACCAATTGCGAGGTCTGGCTGAAGGTCGAGGGCAACAACCCGACCGGCTCGTTCAAGGACCGCGGGATGACGCTGGCGATCTCGCTGGCCGCGCAGGCCGGGGACAAGGCCGTCGTCTGCGCTTCCACCGGCAACACCTCCGCCTCCGCCGCCGCGTACGCCGTCCGGGCGGGACTGCTGCCGCTGGTGCTGATCCCGGCCGGGCGGATCGCCAAGGGCAAGCTGGCCCAGGCGATCGTGCACGGGGCCCAGCTGGTGTCGATCGACGGCGGCTTCGACGACTGCCTCCGGATCGTCCGAGAGCTCGGCAAGCACTACCCGGTCGCGCTGGTCAACTCGGTGAACCCAGTCCGGCTGGAAGGCCAGAAGACCGCGGCCTTCGAGGTGTGCGACGCGCTCGGCGACGCCCCCGACCTGCACGTGCTGCCGGTCGGCAACGCGGGCAACATCGCGGCCTACTGGAAGGGCTACTCCGAATATCTGAAGGACAAGGTCGCCTCGACGGCCCCGCAGATGTGGGGTTTCCAGGCTGAAGGTGCCGCTCCGATCGTGCGCGGCGAGATCGTCGAGAAGCCTGACACCGCTGCCACCGCGATCCGGGTGGGCAACCCTGCGTCGTGGAAGCTGGCCGAGGCCGCGCGGGACGAGTCCGGCGGCCGGATCGAGGCCGTCACGGACCACCAGATCCTCACCGCGCAGCGCGAACTCGCCGCCAGGGAGGGGGTTTTCGTCGAACCGGCCTCGGCTGCCGGCGTCGCCGGGCTGCTCGCCACCAAGGCGGCCGGGCGTCTCGACGGTGGCCTCACGATCGTCATCACCGTGACCGGTCACGGCCTGAAGGACGTCGACACCGCCCTTTCGTATGCCGTGCCCGACGGGGTGGAGGCACCGGTCACACCGGCCGACACGGATGCGGTCGCCCGCGTCGCCGGATTGGTCTGAGGTTGTCCGTCCGGGTGCGAGTGCCGGCCACCAGCGCCAACCTCGGCCCCGGCTTCGACGCCTTCGGCCTCGCCCTCACCCTGTACGACGACCTGACCGTAAATGCGGGTGGTTCGGGCGTGACGATCAAGGTGGCCGGTGAGGGTGCCGATAACGTGCCGATGGACGAGTCGCATCTGGTAGTCCGCGCGCTTCAGGCAGGGCTGAAGGCGCTGGGCGCGTCCGTGCCCGGGCTGACTCTGCGCTGTCACAACCGGATCCCGCACGGCCGCGGCTTGGGTTCTTCGTCCGCTGCCATCGTCGGTGGTCTCGCTGCCGCCTACGGCCTCACCGGTACGCCGTTGGACCGCGCCCGGGTGCTGGAGCTCGCCAACGAGATCGAGGGCCACCCGGACAATGTGGCCGCCGCGACTCTGGGCGGGTTCACCGTCGCCTGGATCGATGGGGAGGTTGGCCGGGCGGTGCGGATGGAGGCAGCGCCCGGGCTGTCCGCCGTGGCGTATGTACCGGCCTCCCAGTTGTCGACGAAGCAGGCTCGCGGGTTGTTGCCGGCCGTCGTACCGCATGGTGATGCGGCGGCCAACGCCGGGAAGGCGGCACTGCTGGTCGCGGCCCTGACGAGCCGGCCGGACCTGCTGCTGACGGCGACCGAGGACCGGCTCCACCAGGAGTACCGGGAACCGGCGATGCCGGAGAGCCTGGCGCTGGTACACAAGCTGCGGGTGAGCGGCCTGCCCGCGATCGTCAGTGGTGCCGGGCCGACCGTACTGGTCCTGGGTGGTACCACGACTGGCATACCTCCCCAGGCTCCTGACGGCTGGATGCGGTACGAGCTGGAGATAGATCCAGTCGGCGTACAGGTCTGGTCGGGTGATGCTGCCTGAGTTGACGGTGAGTTGACGGGCCGCGGGGGAATGTTCGGCAGCGGACACGCGTTATGCCCGACAAGTCGGCAGACAGACCCTCAGTGGTGCTAGTCTCGACTCACCCGATCCCCTCCAGGTGATCGGTGAACTCTCGCCGCAATCCGGGCTTTGCCCCCGGCACCCAGGTGTACGTGGCGAATCTCCAGCGAATTACTTGCGCCGCCTGCGCCGGAGATTCCCGGGGACCCAGATTCAGCGAGAGCCCCTCAAATTGTGATGCCGTACCCACGTCGCCGTTTCGTCGGTCGTGGGTGATTCCGGGCGATGACCTGAGGACATCGCCCATCCGTGTGGGAAGGACCTCACGTGACAGAAACTGTTGAAGCCTCCACCGGCGCCGACGCATCGTCGGCCCCGGTCACCGATGCCGCCACCGTGCGCCGTCGCAAGACTGGAGGCGGCCTCGAAGGCATGCTGCTCCCCGAGCTCAAGCAACTCGCCGGGACGCTGGGCATCAAGGGCACCGGCGCACTGCGCAAGGGCCAACTGATCGAGGCGATCAAGGCTGCCCAGTCGGGCGGCGGTGCGCCGGCGAGCGCAGGACGCTCGGCCCGGTCGAACCAGCCGACCCTGGACGAGGCCGCCGCGGAGCCGGTGGTGAAGGCCGCGGCTCCTGTACAGGAAGCCCCGCAGCGCGAGGGCGGCAGTCGCCGCGCCCGGGCAGAGGCCGCTGAGCAGAACGGCGCCGCCAAGGTCGAGGCACCGCCCTCGACGCCCCTGGCCGCGCAGAACGGCTCCGCGTCGGTGGAGTCCGCATCGGCTCCCGAGCAGAGCCAGAACGGTCCGGCTCCCGAGCAGAACTCCGAGCGCAACTCCGAGCACAACTCCGACCGCGGCGAAGGCCGTGGCGGGCAGAACCGCGACGGGGACAACCGTGACCGCAACCGCGGTCGCGAGGGCCAGCGCAACGAGAATCGCGACGGCCAGCGCAACGAGAGCCGCGAGGGCCAGCGCAACGAGAACCGCAATGACAACCGCGGCGGCCAGAACGACCGGCAGGACCGGGGCCCGGATCGCGGCGAGGACGGCGACGGCCGTCGCCGTCGCCGCCGGGGCCGTGACCGTGACCGCGGTGGTCGCGATAGTGGCCCTCGCGACAGTGGGCGTGACAGTGGCCGGGCCAACCGCGGCCGCAACGAGCGCTTCGAGCCGGAGCCGACCGTCAATGAGGACGACATCCTGGTGCCGGCCGCCGGCATTCTCGACGTGCTCGACAACTACGCGTTCGTCCGGACCAGCGGCTACCTGCCAGGCCCGAACGACGTGTACGTCGCCCTGTCGATGGTGAAGCGCTACGGCCTACGCAAGGGCGACGCGATCACCGGCGCGGTGAAGCAACCGCAGGACGGCGAGCGCAAGGAGAAGTTCAACCCGCTGGTCCGGATCGACACCGTCAACGGCGCCGATCCTGATGCCGCCAAGCACCGGCAGGACTTCTCCAAGCTGACCCCGCTGTACGCGACCGAGCGGCTCAGGCTCGAGACCGAGCAGAACATCCTGATCACCCGGATCGCGGACATCGTCACCCCGATCGGCAAGGGCCAGCGCGGCCTGATCGTCTCGCCGCCGAAGGCCGGCAAGACGATGGTGCTGCAGGCGCTCGCGAACGCGATCACCACGAACAACCCCGAAGTGCACCTGATGGTCGTGCTGGTGGACGAGCGGCCCGAAGAGGTCACCGACATGCAGCGCA
>JAWWOY010000877.1:0-3761 GCA_033851195.1 Kribbellaceae bacterium
TCGGCAGTTGCTCACTCATACCAGCGGGCTCGGAGACTTCATGAGCGATCTGCCGCTGCAGCCGCCATCGGCGTTCCTCGGCATCCGGTGGAAGACCTGGGATCCCTGGGAGATGATCACGATGGCCGTATCGCACCCGGTCACGCCCTCGGGGCAGTACCGCTATTCCAACGCCGGTTATCTGTTGCTCGGGATGGTGGTCGAGCGCATCACCGGCCACTCCTACGGCTCCGAGGTACGCCACCGGGTGATCGACCGGCTCGGCCTTCACGGGACCACGATGCCGGGGACCGACCCCTTGATTCGCGGCCCGCACCCGCACGGCTACCTGCCGGTCGAGGAGGACGGCACAGTCCGGCCCGTGGATCTGTCCGTGATGAACCCGTCCGTGTTCGGTGCGGCCGGCGAGATCGTCTCGACCACCACCGATCTCAACCGGTTCTTTGCTGCCCTGCTCGATGGCAGGCTGGTCCGACGCGACCTCCTGGAAGTCATGAAGACACCGCCGACCGGCAGCACATACGGCCTGGGCTTGCGAAAGTGGACCCTCAGTTGTGGGGTCACGGCCTACGGCAACGACGGCGACAGCCTCGTCTACCTGACCTACGCGTTCATCACCGCGGACGGTCACCGCCAGGTCACGGTCTCGCTCACCCCTTGGGGCCCTGACCGGAACTCCACGGACGATGCCGTCGACGCACTGCTTGAGCGAGCGCTCTGTCCCTGACCTCGGTCAGGACTGCGAGTACCTCGCGGCTGCCCGCTGGAGCCGCGACGTGACCCACCATCTGAAGCAACGTGGCGGTCAATGCCTCCTTGCCTTCGGCCTCGATCGCCGCCGCCATGTCGGCGTCAGTGGGTGGCTCGGCGTAGGCACCCAACAGAGCCAGAGCATCGGACAAGGCGCGCTAGCGAGACAACCGGGAGCGCCTGTTGCCGGTTGTCTAGCGTACCTGGCTCGAAGGGCAGGATGCCGCGGCAAGACGCCTCCTCGACGGCTGGTGGCGGCCGGGTGACGACTGAGGCGCCGCTCGTCAACGCCAAGCATCCCCGGGCGTCCGGAAGTAGCGCCTCCAGGCGTATCGCCAAGGGATGACAGCCAGGATGATGACGATGAAGGAACAGCTGAACAGCACCTCGCCCGTTGCGGCGTTCATGTCGTTGGAGACCAGGTGGGGAATGGCAACCGCAGCGATCCAGATGACCTTCCAGATCACCTCGAACAGCAGGATCGGCAGCATCCGGACGGGGTATCTGAGCCCGAGGAACGCCAGGAGCGACATGGCCGTCAGCAGGCAGGCGACGACCCCTTCCATCACCGGGAGGGATTGGGGGTTCTGGATGAGAACCGGCCACTTGACGATCGCCAGTCCGACCCCCATGAACGCGTAGCCGAAACGCATGACGTTCAGACGGCGCGTGGGCAACTCTTCGTCGATAGCGGTCGAGTCGACGATCCGGGCAGCGGGCACAACGTTCTCCTCGTGAGTCTTGACCTGGAGGTTCGGCCGGGACTCCCCGTGGCCGCGGAGTTGCGTGCTGGGTGTTCGTTCGCGCGGTTCGTCGTGACCGGTGGTCTTGTCTCGTGAGCTCATGGCGAGCTCCCCTTCCTTGGTGGTTGTGGATGTGGCGTACTGCGGTGGCAGGGGGCGGCCAGGGTCGCTGCGGGGTGTGTGGCGGCTCAGCTGCTCGCGGTGCGGGTCAGGAGGCGTCCGCGGAGCCGGTGCAGCTGTGGCATCAGCCCGTAGATGACGATCGGCACAGCGATGGTGGCGAGCACGAACGTGCGCACGACCGGTGTCAGCGTGCCAAGCCAGTCACCGAGGGCAAGGTTGATGAGGGTGAGGGTCGGGAAGACAGCCAGCCAGATCATCAGGGCTAGCTGGTGCTTGGTCGGCGGTCCAGGAACGCCGTGCGGGGAAATCGGGACGGGGTTCGGGTCGGGCGCTGGGGCGGTCAGGGTGACTCCTTCGGGTGGGCGTGCGCAGTGGGTGGGGGCAGGAAGCCGTGGTCGAGGTCGCGGACTGCGATGCGTACGTCGTCCTCGACCAGGTCGGCATTGAGGGCGATGGCGGCCGCGGAGCCGGCACCTGCGGCGGTGACGACTTGGGCGCGCGGGTCGACGATGTTTCCTGCGGCCCAGACCCCGGGCACGCTGGTGCGTCCGGTGCCGTCGACGGCGACCCAGCCGTCGGCGTCAGCGTCGCAGCCAAGGCCGATGACGAGGACGCTGTTCGGGACGAAGCGGGGCGGCACGAACAGGGCGTCGCGCGGAACGACACGGCCGTCGCGCATCTGCACGCCGCGCAGCTGGTCCGCGTCGTCGATGACCAGCTGTTCAATGGTGCCTTCGACGACGCCGATGGCGCGGGCGAGCAGCTGGGTCCGCTCGGTGGCGGTGAGGATGTCGGGCAGGGTGAAGTAGACGAGGTCGTGGGTCCACTGGCGAACGACGTGGGTGTACCGGACGGCGCCCGGAGTGCCACCGAGTACGCCGAGCTGGCGGTCGCGGACCTCGTGGCCGTGGCAGTAGGGGCCGCCGTAGCTCCTCACCTCGTGGCGGCCGGCCGCCAGCAGCTCGGCTGGTGGGACGCCGTCGCGCGACAGGTAGCCGTGCATGTGGGTGGCGGGGGCGTTGCGCGGCGCACCGGCGTCCACCACGAGGACCGTGCGGCGGGCCCGCGACAGCACTAGGGCTGCGGACAGGCCCGCGGCGCCTCCGCCGATGACCACTACGTCGTACTGACTCATGCCCCAAGGCTGGAGCCGCGTGGGCTGTTCACCTACGAAGGTTGCTGTTTGTGGGAAATGGGCGTCAGATGAGTCTCGTGGGGGACACATCAGCTCTGGAGATCGCCGCAGTGCTCGGCCGGGTCGGGGCCCGGCTCAAGCGACTCCGCACACAACGCCGGATGACCCTCACCGATGTCGCGAAGGCGACCGGAATCTCGAAGAGCACGATGTCGCGGCTCGAGACCGGACAGCGGCGGCCCACCCTGGAACTGCTCCTTGCGTTGTCGCATGCCTATCGAGTGCCGCTGGACGACCTCGTTGCGGCGCCGGAGGAGGGCGATCCGCGCATCCAGCTCAAGTCTGGTCGCGTCAAGGGCAGGACGGTGATCCCGCTGACCCGGCAGCCCGATGGGATGCAGGCCTGGAAGATCATCATCCCGACCAGCAAGATCACCCCAGAGCCGCGGGCGCACGACGGCTACGAATGGATCTTCGTTCTGTCCGGGCAGATGCGTTTCGTTCTCGGCGACCGGGACTGGGTGCTCGGGCCGGGCGAGGTGGCCTCATTCGACACCAAGGTGCTGCACTGGTTCGGCAGCACAGGCAACGAGCCCGCGGAGATCCTCAGCATCTTCAGACGACCCGGCGAACGAATGACCGTCCGAACGACACCTCCGAAGGCCTACGGGAAAATAGGACCACCCCTCGCGGCGCAACCGCGGGGCATCGACCTGGACTTTTCACCGGAGTGACGGCTTGTTCCCTGAGTTACATCCTTTGCCATTTTGATCATGGTTTCGGGTCGGCGGGCAGGGTCGGGTTCCGGGTTACGGCCGCGAGCAGGCCGCGCAGCGTCGCCGTATGGCCGCTGCCGACCGCACCGTGCCCTTGTCCGCGGGCAGCGGTCGGTGATCACCATCGAGAAACGGAGTCGACCAGGAACGGCATGTCGTCGGCCACGATCTCCACGTCCCCAGACCCGGCCGGGCGATCTTCTTGTTGCCAAGTGGTCGCCCTTGGCTGGTTGA
>JAWWOY010001140.1:0-4517 GCA_033851195.1 Kribbellaceae bacterium
ACCGCCCTCGGCCCCGACCACCGTCAGCGACGGCAGCGCCTTTCTGACCGTCACGAGCACCGCGCCCTTGTACTCGCAGGCCGCCGAGACACAGCTCGACGGGCTAAAGGCCATGCCCGGTCCCGCAGAACGGCACACGCTTCTGACCGGCACCACGCCGATCAACCGCGACACCGCCCACGCCGTCACCTCCCGGGTGCCCATCGTCCTCGCCGTCATTGCCGCGATCACTTTCGTTCTGATGTTACTGATGACCGGCAGTGTGGTGCTGCCGCTGAAGACACTCGTGCTCAACGGCTTATCGCTGACAGCCACGTTCGGCGCACTGGTGTGGATCTTTCAGGACGGGAACCTCGGCGCATTGGGCACCACCGCCACCGGCACGCTGGTGGTCACCATGCCCGCGCTGTTGTTCTGCATCGGGTTCGGGCTGTCGATGGACTACGAAGTATTCCTGGTGTCGCGGATCCACGAATATTGGCTGGCTTCCAACCGGACACACTCCGACAATGACGAAAGCGTGGCGCTCGGGGTGGCCCACACCGGCCAGGTGATCACCGCCGCGGCGCTGATCATGTCGATCTCATTCGCAGCAATGATCGCTGCCCAGGTGTCGTTCATGCGGATGTTCGGGCTGGGTTTGACGCTGGCCATTCTGGGCGACGCGACGCTGGTGCGCATGCTGCTCGTTCCGGCGTTCATGCGCGTCATGGGCCGGTTCAACTGGTGGGCACCGAAACGGCTTGCGCGGCTGCAGGAGCGATTCCCCATC
This sequence comes from Kribbellaceae bacterium, assembly GCA_033851195.1. GTDB lineage: Bacteria > Actinomycetota > Actinomycetes > Propionibacteriales > Kribbellaceae > Kribbella. Next base: position 773 of record JAWWOY010001140.1, read on the forward strand.
GGCGACACCGCCCGACCATCAGCCCCGTCGGCTGCTGCACCAATTTCGGGTAAGCACAGAGACATTCTTTGGAAAGTAGGTGTCGGTGATGAGTAGCGCGGTTGTCGTCCTGTCACTCTTAGTGGCATTGGACCCGGTTCGGATCGGGATCACGGCGCTCTTGACTTCGCGGCCACGGCCCATGCTCAATCTGTTTGCCTTCTGGCTCGGCGGCATGGCAGCTGGAATCGCCACCGCGTTGGTTGTGCTGCTTTTTCTACGTGACTTCACGATTTCCCTGATGCGAGAGGTGGATTCGGCCAGCACCAGCCAGACCGTTGCGTGCATACAAGTTGTGACTGGTGTGCTCGCGGTGCTGATTTCGGCGCGCCTCTGGGCACGCCAGCGCGCGCCCGTGCCGGTGACTGGTGGCGATTCCTCGGTCCTGGTGCTAGAGCCCAACACAGCGACGGGATCCAGCCGACTGTCGATTCGCGGTCAACTTGAAGGCGGGTCATTGGTCGTCGCGTTTGTCGCCGGCCTCGCATTGGCGACGCCACCTGTGGAGTACCTGGCGGTGATGGTCGCGATTCTGGCCTCGGGCGCAACTGCCGCTGAGCAACTCGGCGCGGCCGTTATGTTCACCGTCGTGGCATTTACCGTCGTCGAGGTCCCGCTCATCACCTATGTCGCAGCGCCTGCGAAGACGCTAGCCTTCGTGCAGCGGCTGAGCCTTTGTATAAGCGAGCGCCGCCAGGGCATCCCCGCTCTCGTCGTCGGCGCTATCGGTGTCCTACTTATGGTTACCGGCATGGGCAAGGTCTGATGGCTATCGAATTGGCGGTTGTTGCAGCCATTCCAAACTGCCAAACTACTTCAACCTGAAACAGCCGGCAAAGGCTGAGTCGCCCCTGGGCGCGGCCGGGTCGGCATTTGAGGGAGGCCTTCGCGAATCAACTTCTCGCGCAGTGCCTTAACCCTGCTCTAGCGCAGTCGATGGCAGCTCGACCTGTATAGTTGTGCCACTGTGCCGTGGGCTCACGATCGTCATTGTCCCGCCGAGCGCTTCGACTCGGTCGGTGAGGCCGATCAGGCCAGAGCCGCAGGAGGGATCGGCGCCACCCGTACCGTCGTCGCTCACGATAAGGCATAGACGACCATCAACGGCGCTGAGCCGGGCGACGGAGGCTTGCGCATGCTTGGCAGCGTTCGTCATGGCTTCTGGTACCACGTAATAAGCGGCCACCTCGACCGAAGGTGGTAGGCGAGTTTCTACGTCCAGGTCAAGCTCCATCCGTAGGAGCGAGGCGCGTGACAGCGCCTCTAAAGCCGGCGCCAGGCCGCCCTCGGACACGATCGCTGGATAGATGCCGCGGGAAACCGTGCGCACATCTTCAATCGCCTCTACGACCATGGTTGCGGCCGCGGCCAGCTCCTGGCGCGCTTCGCCCGCCCCTGGTGACAGGATCTGATCGACACCGCGCAGCTGGAGTCGCAGTGAGACGAGCCGCTGCCAGCTCGCCGGGCAAAGTCCGTCTGAATAGACTTTCAGCCCCGGAACTGTCGAGGCGTCAACTTGGCCGCAGGCAAGACACTCGCGGTGGCCAGCTGGGCGCTGGCTCACGGTCGGACGGGCCTAGCTAGTCGGCTTCTCGCGCGAACGCCGCTGGCCGGAATGGTGCTAATTGATGCAAATGGTGCCGTTGGCGTGCGTGCCGTCGCCGGTAAGGCATCCGTTGGGCGGATCCTTTGGCAGGCCAGGCGGAAGGCAGTTTTGCCTCTCGTCGTCCCAGTACCACCCGTACGGGCAGTCGGCCTGGTTCACCGCCTGGGGAATGGTCATCAGCGAGCCCAACCCGACGCCCGCCGCAGCCAAGGTGGCAGCCGCGGCGATTTTGAAGTTCTTCATTTCCGTTGTTCTCCTTGTTATTTCGGCGTATTGCGATCCGAGATTGTCCCGTGGGATGCGAAATGATCCTGGCGATATTGTCGTCGTCGAACGCGCATCAACACCTGCATGCCACCCGCACTCCGAGCTACCGGCTAGCACCCCTTCGACTGTTGGCAGGACGGAATATGTTGTAAGGCAAATGATTAGATGATCTTTTCGACCGGACTCCCTTGCCGACCGCGGTGCCCACGGAGGTATCCGCTCGCGCGCGATGCATGGCAGCCGATCCACATGCAGGATTCATCCTCGGGCCATCTCAAGGACCATCGATTCTGGCGGTTCGCCAGCGGCCCAGTCTGTTCGGCAATGCATACGCTGCCGTCTTTTGGGCCGCGCATCAAGCGTCGATCAGCCACAGACGCACGATCAGAGGCGTGCAGTGTGGGCTGCCCGGCACAGAGACGGCCTCGCATTTTTCCGCGACGGTGAAATATACTGGGAGCCAGTGCAATTGTGACGATTCGTCAAAACGTCATCACTTCTCGCCGAACTACCCACTGGCCGGTATATCAATGGGGCACTACCCGTCACGACATGTGCTCGCGAAATCTGCATGCTTAGACAAGACCGCGACAGAAGAGTAGATCTGCGCGTAATCGGTTGTTAGGACCGATATTTCAAGAAGGAAGCACGACGTCCAGAACGGCGGAAAGGCCGCCGGGACACAAATGGAGGAAACACCATGGCATACCAGACCGTTAACCCTTACGACAACCAGATCGTGGCGACATTCGACGACCTGACCGACCAGCAGGCGATGTACCTTCTTGCTCAGGCGCAGAAGACGTTCGAGTCGTGGAGCCAGACATCGTTCGCCGAGCGAGCCGCCGTCATCAGCCGGGCCGCGGCCATCCTCCGCGAACGGTCCGACGAGTTCGCCCGGCTGCTGACCCTCGAAATGGGCAAGCTGTACAGCGAGGCCCTCGGTGAGGTCGAGCTCAGCGCCCAGATCTTGGACTACTACGCGGAGAACGCCGAGATTTTCCTGGCTCCCGAGCCCCTCGACACCGGCTCCGATGACAACGCCATGCTGGTGAGCGCGCCGCTGGGAGTCATCCTCGGCGTGCAGCCCTGGAACTTCCCCTATTACCAGCTGGCGCGGGTGGCCGGGCCCAACATGATGGCCGGCAACGTCGTCATCGTCAAGCACGCCTCCAACGTGCCGCAGGCGGCGGCCGCCTTCGAGAAGCTGCTGCTGGATGCGGGTGCACCGGCAGGCGGCTACACGAATCTGTACGCCACCAAGGATCAGATCAACATGCTGATCGATGACCCGCGCGTCCGCGGCGTGGCCTTGACCGGCAGCGAGGGCGCCGGCGCGGTCGTGGCCGCCCGGGCGGGCAAGAACCTCAAGAAGTCCACCCTGGAACTGGGCGGCTCGGATGCGTTCATCGCGCTGGCTGACTGCGATTTGGACAAGACCGTCGAGTGGGCGTTGCACGGCCGCGTTTTCAACGGCGGGCAGTGCTGTGTGGCCTCGAAGCGGATCGTCGTCGTCGACGAGATCGCCGACGAGTTCCTGGCCAAGTTCCAGGTGGCGATGTCTGAGCTCAAGGCAGGCGATCCGTTCGACGCTTCGACGACGCTGGCCCCGATGTGCAGCCAGAAGGCCGCCGACGACCTGTACGCACAGATCAACGCCGCCGTGGAAGCGGGCGCGAAGGCGATCCCCTGCGGCGGGCCGGTGCCGAGTGCGGGTGCGTTCGTGCAGCCCACCATCCTGACCGACATCACGCCGGACAACCCGGCCTACTACCAGGAGTTCTTCGGGCCGGTGGCGCTGTTCTTCCGCGTCACGGACGAGGAGGAAGCGGT
>JAWWOY010000990.1:0-4795 GCA_033851195.1 Kribbellaceae bacterium
CGCTCGGTGGCGCGCTGTCCGTGAAGAAGGGCAAGGCGATCGAACTGGTGGTCCGGATCACCCCGCAGAACATCCCGAACTGGGCCAACTTCGTGCCCACCCTGAACCGGGTGGACGTGATCAAGGGCGCGGTGAACTTCGCCGGTGTCTCGGACCGGGACACCTTCAAGGCACCGGACACCAAGGTCGTCCGGCAGTGGGACACCTCGGGCAAGACGGCCTACTTCGAGCTGGTTCAGCCGCTCGGCCAGGCAGACGAGCCGTTCTACGTCCGGGTCCGCGGCACCGACGGCAACCGCAGCCAGCCGGGCTACCTCGGTGCGGCGATCGACCCGCAGGGCCCACAGCTTGATGTGGTCGGTGATGCCGACCCATGGGCCGACCTGTGGTTCTACACGAACCCGATCTGGGTTCTGCCGAAGTAGTGATCATCTCCGTCGATGCGGACAGCCGGGACACCGGCGAGGCCGAGCACCTGCTCCACGAGCTGCTTGGCCCCGCCGGCCCGCTGGCTCCGTTCGCTGTTGGGCCGGTCGTTGCCTGCACCCACGTGGTGACAGGCGGCGACCGCCCGCACGTTGCTATCTCGATCAGTACGCCGGAGAGCAGGCCGGACGACGAGGTCACTGATCGGTTCAGCAAGTGGGCCTCGGGCCGAAGCGCGGGATCGGCCATCTCCCGGCCCGGTGCTTCCGAACCGTTGCTGGCCGGCCCGAGCCAACTCGTCCGCGGCGCCTACGTCGCCTCGGTCGAAGCAGCGCTCGGTACGGCGGGCCGGTTGGTCCGGTTCCCTGGGCAGGAGAACGCCCGTGGGATCCTCCGGGCCAGTGACCTGCGTAAACGCTGCGGCATCGACCTGGTCGAGCCCCTCGGCGGCCTTCCGGTGGACGACGACTCGGTGGTCGACACGCTCGACTTCGTCCGCCCGATCCGCCGGGCCGGTCAGGTGGTGCTCCAGGTCCAGCCGGCCGCCGGCGGCGTACTGATCCCGTTCGAGGTCGAGCATCAGCATAAATGCTGCGCCGACCACTGACGACCTGCTGCCGGCGCCGGGAGAGCGCGCAGTCGCTATTGCCGCTCGTCCCAGCAGCCGGGGGCCTGCAGGACTTCTGGCAACGACTCGCTGTGGATGACGCCGAGACGTTGGGTGCATCGGGTCAGCGCGACGTACAGATCGCGCAAGCCGCGCGGAGACTCGGTCATGATGCCGTCCGGGTCGACGACCAGGACCGAGTCGAACTCGAGTCCTTTCGCCCCGGTCGCGGTGAGCACGGTGACCTCGGGCCAGTCGTCGATCGCCTCCTGGACCAGTTCGAGCCGGTGTCGCGAGGTGATCACACCGACCAGCCCGTGACCGCCGTGCACCTCTTCACTGACGACCTTGCCCAGGTACGCCGCCTGGTCCGCAGGCGGGACCTCCTCATGCCACGGCCGTACGCCGGTGGAGCGGACCGAGCGAGGTGGTTGGGCCGTGGGATCGACGGTCTTGAGCAGGTGCGCGGCCAGCTCCATCACCTCGGCCGGAGTGCGGTAGTTCACCGTCAGCTCGGCGATCCGCCAGCGGTCCCCGAAGGTCGACGCGAGGGCCTGCCGCCAGTTGGTACCACCACCGACAGCACCGGTCTGGGCGACATCGCCGACCAGGGTCATCGAGCGGAGCGGGCAGCGCCGCGCGACCGCCCGCCAGGCCATCGGCGACAACTCCTGTGCCTCGTCCACGATCACGTGGCCGTAGGTCCATTGCCGGTCGGCGCCGGCTCGTTCCGTCAGGGTGCGGTCGTCGTCTGCCTCATACCGCTCGGCCAGTGCCTCGGCATCGAGGATGTCCCTCGCGGTCAGGACCTCTGACTCCTCGTCCTCATCGAAGTCGGTCGACCCCGATCCCGTCAGTACGTCGAGTGAACCCTGGGCGTACGCGATCGCCCGGGCCCGCGCGGCCCGCTCCCGAGCGGCGTCCTGGTCGTCCTTGCCGAGTAGTTCGGCTGCCTCGTCCAGCACTGGGACATCCGCCGGGCTCCAGTCGTCGCCGTACCGGAGCAGGTGTTCGCGGTCGAGCGAGCTGAGCTGCGGGGCGGCCGAACGGAGTCGGTCCTCGTCGCCGTACAGGTCGACCAGCAGGCGTTGCGGGCTGAGCATCGGCCAGAGCCGGTCGAGCAGCGCTGTGACTGCCGGCTCGGCGAGGATCTCCTTTCGCAGTTCCTTCAGGTCGTACTCGTCCAGCAGGTTCTCGCCACCGAGCGGGTCGGCGCCGATGATGTCGGCGTACTGGCGGGTCAGGGTGGTGATGATGTCGTGCAGGAAGAACGGGCGCGCCAGATTGTGTTGCAGCCGGCGGCCGCGGGCGCGGCTCCGGGCCTGCTCGCAGGTCACCGGGTCGAGTCGCAGCACGGTCCGCTCGACCTTCACCGCGACTGGCTCGGCAGGGACCCACTGCCGGTCGGAGACGGCGGTCGCGATCACCTCGGCCATCACCGCCCGGCCCTTGACCTCGGCTACCTCGGCGGGCTCCGGTCGGGTGGCGGTCAGTCCGGGGTACAGCTCGGCGATGGTGACGAGGCGGACGCCGTCCTCGCCGAGTGACGGCAGCACCTGGCCGATGAACTTCAGGAACGTCGGATTCGGGCCGATGACGAGGATTCCGCGCTGTTCGAGTTGGGCCCGATGTGTGTACAACAGAAAAGCAGCACGGTGCAGGGCGATCGCGGTCTTGCCGGTGCCGGGACCACCTTGGACCACCAGGATGCCGGCCAGGTCCGACCGGATGATCCGGTCCTGGTCGGCCTGGATGGTCCGCACGATCGAGTCCATCGTGCCGGTCCGCCGGGCCTCCAGTGCGCTGAGCAGCACGGCCTCGCCGACGACCCCGGTGCCAGGCTGGGAGGCGCCGTCGGCGGACCGGTCCAGATCGAGTTGCTCGTCCTGGACGTCGACCACCTGGCGCAGCCGGGTCTGGATGTGCCGGCGCCGGACCACGCCGTGATTCGCCACCGCCGTGGCGACGTAGAACGGCCGGGCGGCGGGGGCACGCCAGTCCACCAGCAGCGGCTCGTAGTCCTCGTCGGACAGCCCGATCCGGCCGATGTGCAGGACTTCACCCTGGTCGTCGTCGAGCCGGCCGAAGCACAGACCCTCCTCGGCCGCGTCGAGCCTGGCCAGCCGCGCGCTCAGGTCCCGGATCCGGCCGTCACGCTGGTGCAGGGCCTGGTGGTTGCGGGTATCGGCCACCTGTTGCTCTTGCCGGCGACCCTCCGTCCGATCGCGCAGTTGGTCGAGCGTCTCGTAGAAAGTGGTCAGGTAAACCTGTTCTGCCTGGACCGGATTCAGCAATTCCAACTCCCGTGCTAAACTACGCGCTGTCGGTTCCCAGGAGTTTCTTGAGTACCTTCCCCTGGTTGTAGCCACAAATCCTTAAGTTTATCGCAGTTCGCTCTTTGCCGTGCGCGTCCGAACAGGCACCATCTGTGGACATGACGGCTCATCACATCATCCCGCCGTACCTCTTGGAACACCTCGAGCGGACCGCGGACGACCCGAACCTCCGGGCGCTCTACCGGCAGTCGCTACAGCACGACGCCGTACTCCGGCCCCGACCGGCCGAGATCCGCCGAGCGACCCAGGAAGAGCAGCAGGCGCCGACCGCCGAGTCGCCGAAGCGCGCGGTGTACGACGCCGAGCACGGCACCGGTCTGCCCGGCCGCCAGGTCCGCGCGGAGGGCGAGCCGCCGGTGCAGGACGCCGCCGTCGACGAGGCGTACGACGGGACCGGCTCGACCTGGAAGATGTTCAAGGAATGCTTCGGCCGCGACTCCGTCGACAATGCCGGCCTGCCGCTCACCTCCACCGTGCACTACGACCGCGACTACGCGAACGCCTTCTGGGACGGCTCCCAGATGGTCTTCGGCGACGGCGACGGCCAGATCTTCAAGGGCTTCACCAGTTGCATCGACGTGACCGGCCACGAGTTGACCCATGGCGTCACCCAGCACACCGCGAACCTGGCCTACGAGGGCCAGTCGGGTGCCCTGAACGAGAGCATCTCGGACGTCTTCGGCTCGCTCACCAAGCAGTACGACCTGGGCCAAAGTGCGGCGGAGGCCGACTGGGTGATCGGCGCCGGCCTGTTCCAGCCGGGTGTGAACGGTGTCGGCCTGCGCTCGATGAAGGCGCCCGGCACCGCGTACGACGACCCGCGGCTGGGCAAGGACCCGCAACCCGCGCACATGGACGACTTCGTCATCACCACCGAGGACAGCGGTGGCGTCCACATCAACTCGGGCATCCCCAACCGGGCGTTCTACCTGACTGCCACGGCGTTGGGCGGCAACGCGTACGACGACGCGGGCAAGATCTGGTACCAGACACTCACCTCCGGCCGGCTGAACGAGAACGCGACCTTCGCGGACTTCGCCCAGGCGACCCGGGACGCGGCCACCGAGTTGTACGGCGCCGACTCCAGCCAGTTGGCCGGGGTGACGGCGGCCTGGCAGCAGGTCGGTGTCGAGCCGGTCCAGCAGATCCCCGAATCCGCTGGTCTGATCCGGGCGGCCAACGTCGCCCTCGAGCCCAGCAGTCCGCCGGAGCTTTCCCAGCCGGCCCCGCTCCGCGACATACCGGATCAGGGCCCTCGCGAGTAGAGGCCTGGCAGCGGCCCGGCATGGACCGCTGGATCCATCACGCAAGGGAAAGAAGACGATGGCAGTTCCCGGACAGAAGATCCCTACCGATGCCCCGGCGGATCTGGCCCGGACCGAGTTGTTCTCGATCGACGCCTATCTGCGCGATTTCGGGGCCGCGG
>JAWWOY010000994.1:0-9624 GCA_033851195.1 Kribbellaceae bacterium
GCTCGCGGCTGCGACGCAGCGCCGCGACAGCATCAACGCGCAGCTCACCAACGTCCGGCAGATGCTGGCCACGTTGTCCGGCAGCCCGGCGATGCCGCTGGACCTGCTCGCCGACGACGACGCGGAAGCAACCTCGAGCGGCAGCAAGAAGAACTGAGCACCGCCCGCTGAGGCCGGCCTGGTCCCCGAGACTCAGGCCGGCCCCGGCATCCTCCTGCGGTCAGGCCGGAAGGCGATAGCGGGACCGCGGCAGGGGATCCACCAAGCCATCCGCGACCAGCCCGTCGAGCGCCCTTTCGCGTTGCACCTGATCCGGCCAGCATTCGTCCAGATCGGCTTTCGGCACCGGCCCGGCGCTGGCCCGGAGAATGGCCAGCAAACGGCCCCGGACCTGCCGGTCGGTGCCTTCATACGTTTGGCCTTTGCGGGGCGGGCCGTCGTACGGGGGGCTGCCGGCCAGGACCCAGGCACAGCGGCCACGAATGGGGCATTCGGTACAGCGCGGCGTACGGGCCGTGCAGACCAGCGCGCCGAGTTCCATCGTCGCCACCGCCCAAACCGCCGCGGTCGGCGCATCGTCGGGCAGGGCCGATTCGGCCAGTCGCAGATCGGCGGCAGTCGCAGAGTTGGTCGGCTGAGCCGTGCCGGCCAGGCTGCGGGCGAAGACCCTGCGTACGTTGGTGTCGACCACGGCGTGCCGCTGGCCGAACGCGAACGACGCGATCGCTGCCGCCGTATAAGTTCCGACCCCTGGCAATGCGAGCAGGGCAGCGTGGTCGTCGGGAACGACGCCACCGTGTCTCTCCACGATCGCCTGCGCCGCCGCGTGCAGCCGCAGCGCGCGCCGCGGGTACCCCAACCGGCCCCACGCGCGGACCGCCTCCCCCGACGGCTCGGCGGCGAGATCGGCCGGTGTCGGCCAACGTTCCAGCCACACCCCGTACGCCGGAAGCACCCGCGCGACCGGGGTCTGCTGCAGCATGAACTCGCTGATCATCACCGCCCAGGCCCCTGCATCCGGTTCGCGCCAGGGCAACGTACGGGCGTTCCCGGCGTACCAGCGCAGGACGGGGGCGTGCAGGGCGGATGCAGGTGGGAGCGGCGAGTCTGACATGTCGAGCACAATCCTGACATTAGGGTGCGAGCATGAGCAGCCTGCTCCATCCGGTCGGGCATCTGCCTGCCAGCGTCTACTGGGTACGTCGTGCGCTGGTGCTCGTCGTCCTGGCTGTGCTCCTGTGGCTGCTGCTCCGGCTGTTCGCTGGAGGCGGCGGTAAGGACCCGGTGAACTCGGCGGCTACCGGACCGGACCAGCAGCCATCGACCGGGGCACCTTCCGTGCCGGGAACTGGGCCAACCACCACCGTGACCACCACTCCGACGCAGTCTGGTAGGTCCGATCCGGTGCAGACCGATCCGCCGAAGGACATCAAGTGCGCCGGCACCGAGGTCCGGATCAGCGTGCTGCCGGCCAGTCGGACGATCACCTCGGGGGCGAGGCTGAACTTCGCGATCCGGCTCAGTGCGGTCCGCGCTCAATGCACGGCGACGATCGACCCGACCGTGCTGTCGCTGACCATCACCTCCGGCAAGGACCAGATCTGGACAACTTCGCAATGCGAGCAGGCGATCTCGCAGGCCACCATGATCCTTGCCAAGAGCAAGGAGTCGACCAGCACGGTGGCCTGGGACGGCCGCCGCTCCGGTCCCGGCTGTCTGCCGGGCCAGCCGGTGGCCAAGCCCGGCACCTACGTGGTCGCGGCCGTCTACGACGGACGGGCCTCGACCTCGCAGGCCTTCCGGATCAGCTGAGTCAGCCGGCTTGGACCGTCTTCTCGGTCTGAGCAGCCGGAGTGTCCAGGTGGGTGGGGCGGGCGAAGAACAGCACGGCGACCAGGCCGATCAGCACCACCGCGGCCGGCAGCATCAGTGACTGGGCCATCGAATCGCTGAAGCCTTGTTGTAGTTGCGGCGGCAGCTTCCCGAACCCACCTTCGGACGTTGACGCTCCGCCGGGCGCAGCCGGCAGGTTGGCGGCCAGCCGGGACTCCATCAGGGCGGCGATGCCCGCACTGCCGAGCACCGCACCGACCTGCCGGGTCGTGTTGTAGACGCCCGCGCCGGCGCCGGCCTGATGCATCGGCAGGTTCCGCGTCGCCGTACTCCCGATCGGCGCCCACATGAAGCCGTTGGCCACGCCCAGCAGGGCGATGGGCAGCAGGAGCTGCCAGATCGGCACGGACGGCTCCATCACCTGGCTGAGCCAGAACAGCGACGCCGAGCAGCAGAGCAGTCCGAACCCGGCGATGAACCGCGGGTTGGCCCGATCGGTCAGCCGGCCGACGAACGGTGAGAGCGCACCGGCGATGACCGCCATCGGGACCAGCAGCAAGGCGGACCGGATCGGACTCAGGCCGCGGACGGTCTGCGCGTACAGCATCAGCGGGAACGCCATCGCGGTGATCCCGAACCCGACCGTGGTGATCGCCGTGTTCGCCAGTGAGAAGTTGCGGTCCTTGAACAGCGACAGCGGCAGCAGCGGCTCGCCTCTGTTGCGGGACTGCCAGACCAGGAAGATCGCGATCACCAGCAGGCCGGTGATGATCAGCGACCAGACCGAGATCGGGCCCTTGATCTGGCCCCAGTTGTACCTCTGGCCCTCCTGGATGCCGAACACCAGGCAGAACAGGCCGATCGTGCTCAGTGCGACCCCGATCAGGTCGAACTTGTGCTCGTGCGTCGGCAGGTCCGGCACCAGCCGCACGGCCAGCACGAAGGCGATCACGCCGATCGGTGCGTTCACGAAGAAGATCCACTGCCAGCCCAGACCGTCGACCAGGACGCCGCCCAGGATCGGCCCCACCAGGGTCGCCACCCCGGCGGTGGCTCCCCACAGGCTCATCGCCCGGCCGCGCTCGTTCGGCGGGAAGATCCGGGTGATCACGGCCATCGTCTGCGGCGTCATCATCGAGGCGCCGAGGCCCTGGAACACCCGGGCGACGATCAGCATCTCGATGGTGCCGGTCAGACCGCACCACACCGAGGCCAGGGTGAACACCGCGAGGCCGGTCAGGTAGAGCTTCTTGGGCCCGATCCGGTCGCCGAGCCGCCCGGTGATCAGCAGCGGGACGGCGTACGCGAGCAGGTAGGCACTGGTCACCCAGACGACGCTGCCGACGTCGGACTTGAGATCCGTCAGGATGGCCGGCGTCGCCACCGAGACGATGGTGGAGTCGACCAGGATCATGAAGAAGCCGAGCACCAGCGCCCACAGCGCGGGCCACGGCCTGATCTCGGGCTTCACGGGTTCTTGGGATCAGACGTAGCGTTCGAGGATGCTGGACTCTGCGAGGCGGGAGAGGCCTTCGCGGACGGTGCGGGCGCGGTTCTCGCCGACTCCGTCGACCGTCTGCAGATCGTCGATACTGGCGGCGAGCAGCTTCTGCAGGTGGCCGAAGTGGTCGATCAGCCGGTCGATCACGGCGCCCGGCAGACGCGGCACCTTGGCCAGCAGGCGGTAGCCGCGCGGCGTGACCGCAGCATCCAGCTGCTCGGCCCCACCCAGTTGCAGTGCCCGGGCGACCTGGCCGATGTCCAGCAGATCCGCCGGGCTGACCGCGTCCAGTTCCAGCAGCACGTCCTCCGCGGTCTTGGCGCGTCGGCCCGTTGCCAGCGGCAGGTAGTCCCGCACCACCAGTTCGCGCTCGCCCGCCACGCCTGCGACGAGTTCGTTCAGCTGCAGGGTGAGCAGCCGCCCGTCGGTGCCGAGCTCCACGACGTACCCGTCGATCTCGGTCGCGATGCGGCGGACCATCTCCAGGCGCTGGGCCACGGCGGCCACGTCGCGGACAGTGACGAGGTCCTCGATCTCCAGCGCGGAGAGGGTTCCCGACACCTCGTCGAGGCGCAGTTTGTAGCGCTCGAGGGTGGCCAGGGCCTGGTTCGCGCGGGACAGGATCGCGCCGGAGTCCTCGAGCACGTAGCGCTGGTCGTCGACATACAGGGCGATGATGTGCATCGACTGCGACACCGAGATGACCGGGAAGCCGGTCTGCCGGGCGACGCGGTCGGCGGTGCGGTGCCGGGTGCCGGTCTCCTCGGTGTGGATCGACGGGTCGGGCATCAGGTGCACGGCGGCGCGCAGCATCCGGACCATGTCACGGTCCAGGATGATCGCGCCGTCCATCTTGCTCAGCTCGCGCAGACCGGTGGCGGAGAACTCCACGTCGATCTCGAAGCCGCCGGTCGAGATCGCGTCGACCGTCTTGTCCTGACCGAGGACCAGAAGGGCGCCGGTGCGGCCCCGCAGGATCCGCTCCAGGCCTTCACGCAATTCGGTGCCGGGAGCCACGGCCGCAAGGGTCGCGCGCATCCGGGCGCCGGTGCTGAACTTGTCGGAATTCGGGGCCACGGTCCCTGAGTCTATGCGGCTCAGGGCTGCGGTGTGACGGCCCGCCCCCTAACGGCCTGCCGATCTTCGGACATCGTCCGGCTGACTCGCCGGGCGTTGAAGGTGATGCCGATGAGCACGATCCAAAGGATGACAGGCAGAGTCGTGGTGGGCAGCCAGCTCTCGTGGTACGACGCAAGATCGTCTGCCCGGTCCTGCGGCGCGACGAGTAACAACAGGACTGTGGCCAGCAGTCCGACGGGGCTGCGGTGCCCACTGCCGCTTATCCCGCTCCTTCTGCCTGCCCGTTGGTACCGGAATGCTGGCAGGTGAAAGGTTCAGGGGCAGCGGATGATCTGGCCGGCGTAGGACAATCCGCCGCCGAAGCCGAACAGCAGCACCGGGGCGCCGACCGGGATCTCGCGCTTCTCGACCAGTTTGGACAGCGCGATCGGGATGCTGGCCGCGGAGGTGTTGCCGGACTCGATCACGTCGCGGGCGACCACCGCGTTCACCGCGCCGAGTCGGTTGGCCAGCGGCTCGATGATGCGCAGGTTGGCCTGGTGCAGCACGACCCCGCCGAGTTCCTCCGGGGTCACGCCGCCCTTGGCGCAGACCTGCTTGGCGATCACCGGCAACTGGGTGGTGGCCCAGCGGAAGACGCTGAGGCCCTCCTGCTCGAAAGTGCCGTCCCGGCCCTCGATCCGGACCGCGTCCGACATCTCCGGCACCGAGCCCCAGACGACCGGGCCGATCTCCGGCTCCTCGGTGGCGACCACCACGGCCGCGCCGGCGCCGTCGCCGATCAGGACGCAGGTGGTCCGGTCGGTCCAGTCGGTCCAGTCGCTCAGCTTCTCCACGCCGATCACCAGCGCCTTGGTCGCGGCACCGGCGCGGATCGCGTGGTCCGCTGTCGCCAGCGCGTGGCTGAACCCGGAGCACGCCGTGTTCACGTCGAGCGCAGCCGGCTGGCCAAGTCCGAGCCGGGCAGCCACCCGGGCGGCGATGTTGGGGGACCGGTCCAGCGCCGTACAGGTGGCGACCACGACCATGTCGATCTCGGCGACGTCCAGGCCGGCGTTCGCGACAGCCTTCTCGGCGGCCCGCCAGGCCATCTCGTCGACCTGTTCGTCGGGCGCGGCGATCCGGCGTTCGCGGATGCCGACCCGGCTCTGGATCCACTCGTCGTTCGTGTCGACCATGGTGGAGAGTTCGGCGTTGGTGAGCACCCGCTCCGGCTGATAGTGGCCTAGGGCGACAACTTTCGAACCGGTCATGGGGCTGCTCCTCGGACATGATGGGGGACCGCTGCAAACGGTACCCGCCAGTACGCCGCCCGCAGCAGGCCCCCGCTCAGCCAGTGATACCGGCGGCCATCATGGCAGCGCGGACGTCACCGGCGGAGAAGACGCGCAGGCCGTACTTGGCCTGCATGTCCATCGGCTTCAGGTCCTTGCCGCGGTTCGGGACGTCGGCCGGCACGATCGCCCTGGTAAACCCGAGCCGGGCGGCCTCGGCCAGCCGCTTCTCCAGCCCGCCGACGCGGCGCACCTCACCAGCCAGGCCGACCTCGCCGATCGCGATCAGGCCGGGGTGGATCGGCTTGTTCTGCACCGAGGAAGCGACCGCGATCGCCACGGCCAGGTCCGCCACCGGCTCAGAGATCTTCACCCCGCCCACGGTCGCGACGTACACCTCCTGGTCGGACAACTTCAGGCCCGCGCGGTTGCCCAGCACCGCGAGCACCATCGCCACCCGGCTCGATTCCAGGCCGGACGTCGTACGCCGGGGCTGCGGCGCGGCGGACGGGCCGACCAGCGCCTGGACCTCGGCGAGCAGCGGGCGGCGGCCCTCCATCATCACCGTCACGCAAGTGCCGGCCACCGGCTCGGTGTGCTCGGAGACGAACAGGCCGGTCGGGTCGCTCACCTCGACGATGCCGGTGTCGACCATGTCGAAACAGCCGACCTCGTCCGACGGGCCGAAGCGGTTCTTGGTCGCGCGCACCATCCGGAAGCCGGAGTGCCGGTCGCCGTCGAAGGCGAGCACCACGTCGACCAGGTGCTCCAGCATCCGCGGACCAGCAATCGCGCCGTCCTTGGTGACGTGGCCGACCAGCACGACGGCGATGTTGCGCTCCTTCGCCAGCCGGACCAGGGCGCCGGTCACCTCACGCACCTGGGTGACCCCGCCCGGAGCACCGTCCACCTCGGGATGGGCCATGGTCTGGACCGAGTCGATGACCAGGAACGTCGGCTCGACCGCGTCGACCTGTCCCACCACCGCGGACAGATCGGTCTCAGCGGCCAGGTACAGCTCGTCGACCAAGGCATCGGTCCGGCCGGCCCGGAGCCGGACCTGCGCAGCGGACTCCTCGCCGGACACGTAGAGCGTGCGTTGGCCACGCCGGGCAGACTGCGCCGCGACCTCAAGCAGCAGCGTGGACTTGCCGACGCCGGGCTCGCCGGCGAGCAGGATCACCGCGCCGGGCACCACACCCCCGCCCAGCACGCGGTCCAGTTCGCCGATGCCGGTCGGGCGCGACTCGGCCTCGACAGCCGACACCTCCCCGATCGGCATCGCAGGGGAGGAGACCGGCCCGGCGGTGATCCGGGCAGCCTTGGGCGCACCGACCTCGGCGACCGTGCCCCAGGCCTGGCACTCGCCGCACCGCCCGATCCAGCGGGCCGTCGTCCACCCGCACTCACTACAGGCGAACGGCGATTTGGTGCTCTTCGTCCTGGTCTGCCCCGCTGCCTTCACCATGCCGACAACCTAGGCGACCCCACCGACATCCCGTCGGAGGCGATCAGTGTCCGATCCATCGGTGCCACAACCGAACCAGTTGCCGCCGGAACCCACCGACCCCGACGCGTGGATGTTCCTCCAGGAGCACCGGCGCGTGGCCGGCCTCGCGGGCGGCCTGCAGATACTCCGTCAGGATCGGATGACCGGCGTTCCCGCCGCGCAGCAGCTCGCTCAGTTCCAGCAATTCTCGGGCCTTCTCGGCGCGTCCGGCCACGAGCTCGGCGGACCCGAGGTGCTGCAGGCAGCGGGCGCGTCCCTCCCGCTCGTCGATCTCGGCGTACAGGTGTTCGGCCTGCTGCCACCAGCCGGTCGCGCCGCGGGGGTTCCGCTGCATCCACGCGGCGACGCCGGTGAGCTCTAACGCATGTGCATGACCACTTGCGTCTCCGGCGGCCGTGGCTCGGGCGATAGCCGGACGCAGTTGGTCAAGCGCACCTTCCGGGTCCTGCTGGTGGAGGTGCACGATCGCCAGGTTGAGGTAGATGGCGACCTCGGCTGCCAGATCGGGCCCGGGGCGGCTGAGCCGGGCGTCGTCGAGCCGGTCGCGGGCGTTCAGTACGGCCTCGTCGCGGTCGTTGCCTGCCTGTGCAGTCTCGGCCCGGGCAAGGTGCAGCAGAGCCCGCTCCACCTGGCGGCGGGTGGCCAAGGCCGCTGCCGTCCGGCTGTGCCCGCGTCGAGCCGGCGCAACGTTGTCGGAGATGCCTAGTCGGGTGCTCGCCGTTTCCAGGTCGCCCATCAGCCGGTACGCCGTTGCCGCCCGCGCCGCGGCGAGTTCGGCCAGATCGCGACGACCGAGTCCGTCAGCCAGCGAGCCCAGGTACTCGCTGAGCTCTAGCAGTTCCCCTGGAGCTTGCCTGCGTACGTACCAGGCCTCCAGCGCATCACAGATCCGCGCGTGGTCCTCCACCGTGTCGCTCTGGGCCTTCTCGCCCAGAAGCAGGTCGCGCAGCCTGGGCTCGTTCAGCTCGAACCACTCTGCTGCGGCCATGCCACCTGCGTCCGAGCCGAGTGAGACGAGCCACTGCTCGGCTTCCTCCGCGGCGGCGTGCAGCTTGCCCCGTTCGCGCTCAGGACCTCGTCCGTGCCGCCAGCGCTGGTACCGCAGAACAGCCACCGGGGCGTTGATGATCAGCCAGATCAGCGCGAAGACCCCGGTCAGGATCATTCCCACGATCCTGACCCAGCCGCCCTGGTCCAGGCTCTGCGAGAGCTTGTCGCTGGCCAGCCCGTACAGGAGACCGGAGGCGACCGCGCCGAACCCGAAGAAGTCGCCGCGCCGCCTGTCTGCCTTAGTAGGCTCCTTGGGGGACTCGGGAGCAGCTTCGGTCACGGCTTGCTCCCGACGGTCAGTCCGCGCACCACAGTCGGCCAGAAGGACAGCAGAAGCACAACTGGAAGAACGGACGCCACCACTGCAGCTGCAGCGACTGTCCCTGCCGACGTGGAGAACTGCCGCGCCTCACCCCAGAGCACCACCGACAGTGGCGTGGTCCCAGCTCCGCTGATCAGGAATCCGACGATGAAGTCGTTCCATACCAACACGAACTCCAGTACTGCCACCGCAACCAGCGCAGGCCGATACGTCCGCTGCACAGTCGCCAGTACGGCGCTCTGCCGCGCCGGCCCCTGTAGTGCTTCAGCAACAAGCGCAGGTGGCGCCGAGGCAAAGGCGGACCGCAGGAGCAGCACCGCAAACGGCAGACCCGCTGCTGCATGCACAAGAGCCAGCGCCACCCGTGAACCGGCCAGGCCCGCGGCGCCGATCGCGTCGCGCAAAGGTGCGGCGTACATCTGCACTGGCGTGACGGCAAGTACTACGAAGGCTGAGGTGACTCCTCGCCCCAGCCACCGCGGCAGCCCGCCCCAAGCCACTAGATACGCAGTCGGTACGGCGACCACCAGCAGTACGGTTGTCGCCACCACAGAGATCAGCACGGTCGACGACAGGGCCCGCAGTAGGCCGGCATTGGCAGCCGCGCTGAACGAGTCCAGCCCGAGCCCGGCGGGAGACCACCAGCCACTCAGGCCGGCCTCACGCGGCGAATGCAACGCAGTGGCCACCAGTACGACGGCCGGGAAGACCCACACCAGGGTGACGACGAACCCGATCGTCCAGCCGGCCCGCCGGACCCGCCTGGAGGGTGCAGGCCTTTGCAGCAAGGCATCCGCTGGCACGACGGTCACCGGCATCGCCCAGCGTCGACGGCGTAGCCCGCGCACGACAGCGACAGCGACAGCGGCCACGATCGCGAACAACACCAGACCGAGCGCGGCAGTCCGGCCGTCGTCGTTGCCCGAACTGGTGGCCCGCCACCAGTTCAGCCCGAGTACATCGGCATCCCGCTGCATCGGCCCGGGCACCACGATCAGGATCAGGTCGAACACCCGGACGGCGGCGATCACCAGCGTCAGCGTGATCACGCCGT
>JAWWOY010001130.1:0-7506 GCA_033851195.1 Kribbellaceae bacterium
TCAGCGTAGGGCTGCAGTTCAGACGGGAGATCGAGATTGCCCGGTAATGCGATTCCCGGGTCAGTGGGGGCGTAGAGCATGCCGTCGGGGCTCACGCCCGGCCCTCGGCGTACCGGGTCGGAACTGATGATCGACTCGAAATAGGTCGTGTTTGAGATGGCCATGCACAGATGGCGGCTCGGGATCTCCGGGCTGTGGACCTCGGCCCGGACATTGAACGAATCGGCGAGATGTGCGATTCGCAGTGCTCCCGTCATCCCGCCGCGGAGTTTGGCGCTGGTACGTACGCCGAAGGTGGCAGTTCCGGCGGCGATGAAGTCCGCCGTGTTCATATGTACGCCGTCGGAGGTCTCAGCAACGAGGAGGGGAACATCAACGGCCTTCCGCAGCGCGGAGTACGCGGAGATGCTGAACTCCGCCATCGGCTCCTCGTACCACAGGTAACCGGCAGCAGCGAGGGACTTGCCGAGGTAGACGGCGTCCGGGAGGTCGAAGCCGGCTGAGCCGTCGTACATCAACTCGATGTCGTCACCTACGTGCTCCCGCAGCGCGGTGCACAATTTGGCGTCCTTGCGGGCATCACCGAACGCATGCAACTTGATTGCCTTGTAACCGAGAGCAAGGCATTGGTCCGCGACATCGAGGAATTGTTCTACGCTGCCGAACGTCGTCGTCGATGCGTATGCCGGAATCTTGGTCCGGAAGCCGCCCATCACTTGCCAGCTCGGGCATCCGGCCTGCCGACCGGCGAGATCCCAAAGGGCGACGTCGACGATTCCGAGCAGATACAACGGAAGTTCTTCAATCCGATCAATTTCCCAGATCCGATGCCAGATCCACTCGCGGTGAAGCGGGTCCTGGCCGACCAACTCATCCCGAAGAACCCGATCCACCAAGCTTTCGAGGACCTCAGCGGAGCCTGGCCGAGGCACCAGCGCCACCCCTTCCACTCCGGCGTCGGTGCCGAGGCGAAGCACGACTCCTTCACCCGTGGGGCGCGATCCGAGTAGTCCCTGGCGCCACGAGAACGGGGGGTTGGCCCCCGGAATGGTGACTCGGAAAGTCTCGACGTGAGTGATCTGCATCCTGCTCCCAAAGTCGTATGATTAGCATCCAAGTAGTTCATCGGATAAGTTACCAGACAGACGAGCGGCATCGGGCGGCTCGGGAACCGCAGGGGAGACAGGCCTGTGCAGGTCCGCGTCGCGTTGGTCGGGCCCGGCGCTATCGGGGAGAGGCACCTCTGGGCCCTCCGCGAAGCAGGCGCGCGGGTCGACGTCATCGTCGGAGCCGATGAGGCAGAGGCTTCCGGATTCGCGGCCCAGTACGGCGTCGTCCACTCCTACGGCAGGCTCGAAGAGGCACTGGGCAGAACTGACATCGACGCCGTGGTCATCGCGACGCCGAGCCAGCAGCACGCAGGTCAGACGGCTGCCGCGCTGAGCTCCGGCCGGCCCGTGCTTTGTGAGGTTCCGTGCGCACTCTCTTTGAACGACGCAGTGCGTCTCCTTGAGCTTTCGGGTGCGACTGGCAACGCCTTGATGGTCGCGCACACCTACCGCTTCGCCGCGCCCTACGTCGCAGTGCGAGACCGCATCGAGGACGGCGGGTTCGCCGTCCGGCATCTGGTGTGCAATCAGCTGAACCTGCGGCAAGAGAATGTCGGCTGGACCGGCCGGCGACGCACCTGGACCGATGACGTCCTGTGGCACCACGGGGGACACGCTGTCGACCTGGCATTGTGGTACCTCGGCACCGACGATGTCGTGGTTCACGGCCGGTCCGGACCGGAATGGTCAGGGAATGGCAATCACATGGACGTGGCAGCGGTCCTGGAGGCGCCGGACGGTGATCTTGCTACCTTGGCGCTCTCCTACCACTCCCGGAAGCCGGCGAACTCGTTTTTAGTCATCGGTGAAGAACACACCTTCAATATTGACAATGGTGTGTTGGAGATGGACGGATCCGTGTTGCTCGATACCGGTGGTTTTGATGTCATGATGCGGGCCGCGATGGTGGCCCAGGCCAGGGATTTCTTGGCAGTCGTCGCAGACGATCAGCAACCGAGGTTCTCGATCACCGATGCGCTGCCAACAATGCGCGTCCTTGATCAACTGCAGGCGAAGGGGCGTTAGGGTTGTGAACTGTCTGGTCGATTCTCAAATTCATGTGGGTCTGGACAAATACCGTCCAATAGAACACTACCTGCCAGTGATGGCCGCGCATGGCATCGAGCAGGCCGTGCTCGTCCAGCATGGCGGCCAGACCGACAACAGCTACTTGGCCGATTGCGTACGCCGCTGGCCCGATCGTTTCGTAGCCGTTGCGCTCATCGATCACAGTTCCCCGTTGGCCGCTGATGAGGTGCGCAGGATAGCGAAGTCGGGACGCTTCCGCGGGATCAGGATTCCCGCCGGGCACCGTGCGGCCTTCGGGGAGCCGCTCGCGGTCTGGCGGGCGATCGACGAGGCCGGGCTGGTCGCGACCGTCCGGGGCCCGTATGCCGACATTGCCGACCCGTCGTTCGCGAAGATCGTTGATGAGTTCCCGAAAACAAGGTTTCACCTGGAACACCTCGGCTGCTACAGGTTCGCCGCCGACCGCCCGTTCGCCCCGTTCTTGGAACTTGCGGAAAAGCCGAATGTCTTCACCATGTGGTCGTGCTTCTACGAGCACAGCTCGCTGCCGTATCCGCATCGGGATGCCGACCCTTTCCTCGAGCAGAGCCTTCGAGCATTCGGCGCCGACCGCATCACGTGGAGCGGAGACTGGAACCGAGCGCACCTGGGCAAAGGCGACACGAGCCAGGACTATCGGCGAGCAATCGACAAAATCACCAGCGGTCTGTCCTTCTTGACCAGCGCACAGTTGGAGCACGTTCGCTGGCGATCCGCCACGCAACTCTACGGAATTACTTCGCTCGGAAACTGAGTATTGCCGACCCGAAAGTCGTATGTTAACGTGTCATCTGGTCATCATACGACCTTCTGATTCTGCTCTGGGCCGCTGGCCCCAAACTCACAGGAGAGCGTTCACCGTGGCACTGACCACAGCGCGGATGAGAGGCGGAGCGGCTACCAACACCTCGAGCCGCGCCAAGGGGCGCCGACCAGCAACATCGCCGGCCTTTCGTCACGATGCCCGGCTCGCCTGGGTTCTGGTGGCGCCTGCGGCCCTTGGTTTCCTCGTCTTCTCTGCCTATCCGCTGCTGCGCGGCATCTACTTGAGCTTCACCGATTACCGCGTGCTCAGTCCGCCGAAGTGGACCGGGCTGGACAACTTGAGGACGTTGGTGAGCGACGACACGTTCTGGTCGTCGTTGCGCACCACTTTGTACTTCGTGTTGTTGTCCGTCGTTGCAGGGCTGCTGTTCTCGGTGATCACCGCGGTCGTCCTCCATCGGCTGACGAACTCAGTCGTCATCCGCGGAATCATCATTCTTCCGTTCCTGATCTCCGGCGTTGTCGCGGCGCTGATCTGGTCTTGGATGATGGATGCACAGCTCGGCATCATCAACGTCGTGCTCGCCAGGCTGATCGGCCATCCGATTCTGTTCCTGGGCTCCAGTGGGTGGGCTATCCCATCAATTGCCATGATCAGCGTTTGGAAGTCGCTGGGCTACCACACGATCTTGATCTTCGCCGGCCTCCAGACGGTACCGCGGGAGATCTATGAGGCCGGCCGCATCGACGGAGCGAGCGAGCTGCAGATGTTCCGATCGTTGACGTTGCCACTGCTGCGTCCCATCCTCGGCATGGTCGTGATCCTGACCGTCGTCGGCTCGTTCCAGGTCTTTGACATCGTGTCGGTGACAACCAAGGGCGGGCCGGCCAATGCGTCGAACGTGCTTCAGATGTACATCTACGACAAGGCTTTCAACCAGTTCGACTTCGGATACGGCGCAACGATGTCGCTTGCGTTGTTCATACTGACATTGATCATCACCGCCCTCCAGTTGCGGGTGTTCCGCGCTGACAAATCGGATCTCGGTTAGGCAAGCGGATGACAAGACCAGCTAGCAAGACTCTTAGAGCGAGATCGGGAAACAATCGACCGAGGAAGGCGTTCTCGGTGGGGCGGGGACTTGCCTGGGCCTACGTCGCCGTGATCATGATTGTCACAGTCTTCCCCTTCTACTGGATTTTGCGCACGTCATTGTCGAACAACTTCGCGCTGGCGACCCATGCTGGCTCGGTGTTGCCGGTGGACTTCACCCTCGGGCCCTACAAGCGGGCGCTGGGACTGGCGTCAACCGCCGATGCTCAAGCCGAAGGCGGGTCTGGGGCATCGCTGAGCATCCCGCTCTATCTGCGAAACTCGCTGATCTATGCGGGGAGCCTGACGCTACTGTCAGTATTCTTCTCGACCATCGCGGCCTACGCGTTCGCGCGGTTGCAGTGGCGCGGCAGGAACGTCGTGTTCTCTGTCTTTCTCAGTGCACTGATGATTCCAGGCATCCTCACCCTGCTGCCGAACTTCGTGCTCATCAAGCAGCTTTCGCTACTCAATTCCTTCGCCGGACTTGTTCTTCCCGAAGCGTTGTTCTCGGCGTTCGGCATCTTCTTTCTGCGTCAGTTCATGCTTGCGCTGAATGCGGAGGTGGAGGAGGCCGCGATCATCGACGGGGCAAGCCGGCTACGGATTCTCTTCCAAATCACCGCGCCCATGTCCAGCGGTCCCATCGTGACGCTCGCCATCCTCACCTTCATCCGGACCTGGAACGACTACTTCTGGCCGCTGATGGTGACCAGTGGTGACACAGTGAAGCCGCTGACTCTGGCCTTGGCGGTGTTCAAGCAGTCCTCGCCGCAGTCCATGCCGGACTGGGCCGGGCTGATGGCCGCGACCCTGATTGCCGCACTGCCGATGCTGGCGATCTTCATGATCTTCGGCCGGCGAATCGTGAACTCCATCGGATTCACCGGAATCAGATAGACGTGAAGTTATGACATCAGTTGCGCTGTTATAACGACACCTGAGGACTGCGCATGGCCAATGACGACTTGTCCAACTACCGAAGCCGACAGACTGAGCCGGCTGACTTCGCCGAGTTCTGGTCGGGCACCCTGACACAAGCCCGCCGGCATCCGCAGCACGTAGAACTCGTCGAAGTGCCCACAGGCCTGCTCGCCGTGGACGTCTTCGACATGACTTTCAGCGGCTTCGGCGGCCACCCCATTCGGGGCTGGCTCCGAATGCCGAAGATGCGCGAACACCCGGTCCCGGCCATTGTGCAGTTTCACGGGTACTCCAGCGGACGCGGCGCTCCATTGGACGACTTGCTTCTTGCCTCCCTCGGATATGCACACCTGATCATGGATGTTCGAGGGCAGGGAGTCGGGGCGGCCGAGGGGGCCACCGGAGATCCCGTCGGCAGTGGCCCCTCGCGGGCGGGGTTCATGACTCGCGGGATCGAGGACCCATCGACGTACTTCTACCGAAGGGTGTTCACTGACGCTGTGCGCGCTCTCGACGCGCTCCGTACGCTCAAAGTTGTCGACCCGGATCGCGTCGCAGTGATCGGAGCGAGCCAGGGAGGCGGCATCGCCCTTGCCGTGGCGGGCCTGGTTGCTGACCTCTCGGCCGTCTTGATCCAGGCCCCGCTGCTCTGCGACTTCCCGGCCGCTTTGACCGCGGCGGCGCAAGGCCCGTATCTCGAGATCAAGGCGTACCTCAAGGCTCGACGCGCCAGCCGCGATGCAGTCTTCGACACGCTGAGTTACTTCGACGGCGTCAACTTCGCCCGCCATGCACATGCCCCGGCTTGGTTCTCCACCGGACTGCTGGACACGACCTGTCCAGCAGCCACCGCCTATGCCGCCCATTCTGCCTACGCCGGATCCAAAAAGATCCGGGCCTGGGAGTTCAACGATCACGACGCAGGCGGCTCGCACGACGTGGCTGCAGGCGTCCGAATTCTCGAGCAGATGTTGTCGCCCGCATCTCCAACAGTTCGCGAAGAACAATCCATGAGTTCGTTAGAGAGTTGAGGATTGCATGATCAATCACAAGAAGGTGCTGGCAGCCTGCTTGGCTGCTGTCATTACTCTGGGCGGTGCCGCGGCATGCTCGAAAAGCGACTCCACCGCCTCCTCGTCCACGACTGTCAACTGGTGGACATGGGATGACAAGCAGGCCGCCTCGTACCAGAAGTGTGCCGACAAGTTCACCCAAGAGAATCCGAATATCCACATCAAGATCTCCCAGTACGCCGTTGGTGACTACTTCACGAAGTTGACGGCCGGATTCGTCGCCGGCGACGCGCCCGATGCTTTCCAGAACAGCATTGCCCAGCTGGCCGACTACGCCTCGCAGGGCCAATTGATGCCACTGGACGACTTGATCAAGAGCTCGAAGTTCGACATGACCAAGTTCTCCGCGGGTGTCGACTCATGGAAGTACACCGACGGGAAGCAGTATGGTCTGCCCTTGGACTGGTCAGCCGTGGCGCTCTATTACAACGCCGACCAGCTCAGCAAGGCCGGGTTGACCACCAAGGATATCGACACGATGACTTGGAACCCTCAAGACGGCGGTACCTTCGACAAGGTCGTCGCCCGCCTGACAGTTGACAACAAAGGCGTACGGGGGAACGAGCCAGGCTTCGACAAGAACCACGTTGCCACCTACGGCGTAAGCCTTGGGACGATCAACTCCGGAGGGCAGACGTCATGGAGCTCGTTCGTGACCACGACCGGGTGGACCCATGGCGATAAGCCGAACTGGCCGAGTGTGGTGAACTACGGTGACACCAGGTTCGTGAAGGCGATGGACTACTTCAGATCGTTGTCGGATCGCGGCTTCGCGCCCAAGTTCGGTGAGATGACCGTGAGCAACGATCAGCAGCTCGGATCGGGCAAGGTCGCCATGATCACCGGCGGCTCCTGGGAAGCCCCGACCTACGCCAAGCTTCCGAACACCAAGGTCGGCACCGCCCCGACGGTTCTGGGTCCTGACGGCAAGACCCGATCTGCGATGAGCAACTCCAACGGCAACAACATCTGGGCCAAGACCAAGCACCCGAACGAGACCTGGTCCTGGGTTTCCTACATGGGTTCAGCGGAATGCCAGACACTGGCCGGGCAAGATGGCACGTTCTTCCCTTCCATTCCTACGTCCATGGCCAAGACGGTTTCGGCGATGAAAGCGCAGGGAGTTGATCTCTCCGCATTCCTTGACGCATCGAAGAATGGCACCTTGTACGCCAAGCCTGCAACGAAGAACGGTGCCAAACTCTCCTCGACGGAAGATCCCCTGATCGAGGCGTTCTTCACCCACAAGCGAGATGACGACGTCTTCGGGGAGATGCAGCAAAAGAGCCAGAAGATCCTCGCCCAGGGGCAATAAGAAGGCGGCGGGCCCGGATTACCAGGCGCAGCGGAAGCCGAGGTTGGCGGTTGAGGCATTGGGTTCGTTGGAGGAGCGGGCGGCGACGCGGTAGCGGTTGCAGTAGGACGCGTGGCAGAGGTAGGAGCCGCCTCGCATGACCCGGTTGTCGCCGGTGGA
>JAWWOY010001006.1:0-5619 GCA_033851195.1 Kribbellaceae bacterium
TCCACCAGCAACGGCGGACCCGATGCCTCGAGCAACGGAACCAGGTCGATCGTCTCCGCGAGTCCCCAGCCGGCCGGTCGCCGGGCCCGATGGCGAGCAATCCGCTCGGCCCATTCCGGGTCGGACGTGCCGTCGCCGCCAGTCGCGACGTACAGGGTGTCGGGATAGTCAGAGAGCAGGCGTTCGGCCTCGGTCGATTTGCCGGAGCGAGCTCCGCCGAGGACTAGCGTGCGTTGTGCTGGGCGTTGTGCTGTGGGTTGTGCTGGGCGTTGTGCTGGGACCCGCGGCGCCGTCCAGGACAGCTCGTCACCGTCCGGCGTACGGACGTCGTACCGGAGGCCACGGGGGGTGCGGGTCGCCTCGACCCGGTAGCCCTCGACCGTGACGTGGCCGTTGGCCCCCAGGTGCAGAACGCCGTCCACGATCGCGCCGTCGGGACCGGTGACCAGTTCAGCCATGGGTGGTGCTCCTGTCGTCGAAGACCACCGGTACGTCGAAGGCGGCCTTCCGGGCGGTCCGGCGGAATGCGGTCAGGATGGGCCGCCCGAGCACCATCACCAGTACGGCGCACAGCACGCCGCGCGGGATGTCCCAGCCCAGCGAGGTCGCCGCCACGAACAGCAGGTAGCGGTGCAGGTTTTCCGCCAGCGAATCGCCCGGGATGAAGGAGAAGTCGCTACCGAAGGTGGCGTACGGCCAGAACCAGAGGTTCATCACCAGTCCGTAGAGCACCCCAGCCACCAGCGAATAAGCAGCCAGTAGCAGGATCTCCAGCCGGCCGCCCAAGCGGGGGAGTAGCCCGGCCAGGCAGCCCACCCAGGCGCAAGCGAACATCTGGAACGGCATCCACGGCCCTACACCGCCACTGATCAGGGCACCCGCGAGCAGCGAGACAGCACCCAGCACGAACCCGAACCCGGCTCCGAAGGCCCGGCCGGCCAGGATCAGCAGGAAGAATCCGGGCTCCAGACCCGCCGTACCGGGGCCGAGCGCGCGGAGCGCTGCGCCGACAGCCGCGAGCATGCCGAGCAGCGAGATCACCTTGGCGTCGATGCCGTCCTCGGCCAGCTCAGCCAGTACGACGGCGACCAGCAGCGGGAGCAGCAACACGAACAGCCAGGGCGCATCCGTGGTGTGCCCGATGGCGGACTCGCCGACCTGCGAGGTCTGCCACAGCAGCGGCCAGCCGAACGCGAGTAATCCGACCATCGAGGCCAGCACCAGCGTCGCCGTGCTGCGCGGCCGCAGCCGGACCAGCCGTTGCCCGGCGGCGTTCATGATGCGCGTTCCAAGGCGGTGGCGACCTCGCCGACGGTCAGGAAAGGCAGCGGGGCAAGGATCTTCGCTACCTGCGGAGCGAAGGCAGGCGAGCCTGCTATGACGGTTGCGGTATCGCCGTCGCTGACTAGTTCGCCGTCGGCCAGCACTAGGACACGGCTAGCCACCTCGGCGACCAGTTCGACGTCATGCGTCGACAGCACCACGGCATGGCCGGCCGCTGCCAGTTCGCGGAGGATGCTGGTCAGCCGACGCTTCGCGCCGTAGTCGAGGCCTCGCGTGGGCTCGTCGAGCAGCAACAACGGGGGAGCGCCACACAGTACGACGGCCAGCGCGAGACAGAGCCGCTGTCCCTCTGACAGGTCACGCGGGTGCATCCGATGGTCGATGTCGGGCGATAGGCGGGTCAGTAGCTCCCGGCACCGGCCTGGCGGGACCCCGAAGTCAGCATCAGCAGTCGTGCACTCGTCAGCCACAGTGGCTGCGTAGAGCAGGTCTGCTGGTTCCTGCGGGACTAGCCCGACGGCCTTCACCAACTGCTTGGGCCTAGTACGCCGTGGGTCGGCTCCGGCGGCGCTAGCACTGCCAGAGCGCGGCGTGACGAGTCCGACCAGGGCATTGAGCAAGGTGGACTTGCCGGCGCCGTTGCGGCCCATCAGTGCGGCTATCTCGCCGGCCTTGATACTCAGGGACACCCCACGCAAGGCCACCACACTGCCGTAGCCGACCACCAACTCGTTGCACCGGGCCAGCTCCGGAGCGTCTTGCTTGGGCTGTAGCGGGCGCACCGGGGCTCGGCCGGTCAGAGTGCCCCGGAGAGCTGCAGCAGCTCTGCGGGCATCTCGGACAGACAGCGGCAGCGGTGACCACCCAGCCAGTCGGCCTAGCTCGACGACTGGTGGTGCGACCGGGGCTGTGGCCATCAGTTCGACCGGTAGCCCTGTTGTGACGGCTGCGGAGCCACCTGGCACCTCGATGACGCGGTCGGCGTACTGGATGACTCGCTCGAGCCGGTGCTCTGCCATCACCACAGTGACGCCTAGGTCGTGTACGAGCCGCTGGAGAGCCGCTAGCACCTCTTCAGCCGCCTGTGGATCTAGTGCCGAGGTTGGCTCATCCAGTACCAGCACAGCGGGGTGCGAGGTGAGCGCGGCGCCGATAGCGGTCCGCTGCCGCTGGCCGCCGGACAGCGAGGTCAACGCCCGATCCCGTACGTCGGCCAGCCCGAGCAGATCCAGTGTCTCCTCGACCCTGCGGCGCATCACGTCCCGCGCCACCCCGAGTGACTCCATGCTGTACGCCAGCTCGTCCTCGACTGTGTCCGTGACAAATCCAGCCATCGGGTCCTGCCCGACGATGCCGACCACATCCGCTAGATCCCGCGGGCGGTATTCCCTGGTGTCGCGGCCGTTCACCAGCACCCGTCCAGCCAGGGTCCCGCCGGTGAAATGCGGCACCAGGCCGTTGATGGTCCGCAGCAGGGTGGACTTCCCGGAACCGGTCCGGCCGATCACCAGAGCCAGCTCACCCTCGGGCACGGTGAAGCTGACATCCCGAATCGCTGGCTCGGTCTCACCGTCATAGGTGACGCTGACCCGGTCGAACTCGATCACGTGGCCACCACCTCACGGCGTACGCGGCTGGCCAACGGCGGGGCGGCAATAGCCGGCGCGAGGCCGACCAGCAAGCCTAGGACCGGGAGGACCGGCACTGGCGGCACCATCAGCGGCCCGGCCAGCACCAGGCCCTCCACACCGGTGGCCGCTGCGACCACCATGGCGCCGGCTGCAACCACACCGGATGCCGTGACCAGCCACTCGGGCAGCGCCCACGGATCAGGCCGGTACCGCGACCGGGTCACCCGCTGATGGCCGAGCGCCATCGCACCGACGGCCAGCAGGAGCCCAACAGCCAGCGCTCCCGCCGCGACAGGCACGGCCATCGCGTCGGTGAGCAGCGAGTAGACGCCCAGCGCGATGCCGAGCAAGCCCAGCAGCACCGAACCGCCGGTGATCCTGCGTTGACGCCTCGGCACGTGCGCGGTCCGGCCGTACCCGCGCGAGTCCATCGCTGCGGCCAACTCGACGGAACGGTCGAGCGCACCCTCCAGCACCGGCATCGCCGTGGTCCGGAACGAGCCGCGGGTCCGGCCGCGCAGCCGCCGGGCAGACCGGATCCGCCGAGCGTCGGTGACCAGTTGCGGAGCGAACGTCAGCGCCACCACGCAGGCCACGCCCATCTCGTAGAGGGCCCCGGGCAACGACTTGAGCAGCCGCCGGGGGCTGGCCAGTGCGTTCGCCGCGCCGATGCAGCACAACATCACCGCCAGTTGCAGACCGTCGTACAGGGCAGTGATGACGGCTTCTGCGGTCACCTCGCCACCGAGCTTCACCCCGCTGGCCCAGTCGGGCAGCGGGATCTCCGGCAGCGTGAACAGTACGACGTTGCCCTGCGAGCGGGTCGACAGCAACGCCTGCAGGAGGACCCGGATGGCGATCACGACGAGGCCGAGCTTGAGGAACGCGGTGAAACTGTTCGCCCACGGGGCATCGCCGCGGCGGGCGGCGACGACGAAACCCGCGACTACCAGGATCAGGATCAGGAGGACGGGATTTCGGGTCCGGCTAGCCGCAACAGCCAGCCCGAGTGCCCACAACCACCAAGCCCCCGGGTGCAGAGCCCGGGGGAGGCTGGGGTCGTGGACGGCGCGCACCTAGCGCTTCTGACCAGTACGGCGACGGCTGAGGGCGAACCCACCGCCGGCCAGGGCGACCACCACGACAGCCGCGATCACGATGCCACCCCAAGGCGCATTGCCGGGGTCCTTGGATGCGGGGACCTGCGTCGTCGATGCGGCGGTCGGCGTCGGGGTGGTCGCGGAACCCACCGGACCGTGGATCTCCAGCTTGACCGGGGTGTCGGTGGCGGGCACCTTGATGTTCCTCACCGGATCACCGCAGCCGCTGGCCGGGTAACCGGCGATCGCGCACGTCAGGCCGTTCTGGATCCGCACCTTCGCGACCGCGGCGAGGATCTTCGCGCCGGTCGCCTTCCGGTCGGTCACCACGCAGGTCCCGATCGCGGGCGGCGGCGCCTCCCCGGTGACCGAGTCCGACGGCGTGCCTGGGTCGATCACCAGCGCGACCCGCTTCTTGCCGGTCTCGGCCGGGGTCGGTCCGCAGATCGCCTTGAAGTCGCCGGCCGCGCGCGGCACCCGCGGCTTGCCACTGCCGCCGACGGCGTACCGCCAGCCCTCGACCGCCCCGTCCACCGGTACGACGACTTCCGAACCCTTCTTGGCGAAGGCCCACTCGCCGCCGGACCACTGGTAGTAGCCCCAGAAGCGGTAGCCGTCCTCGGCCTGGGCCGGGGTGATACCCGTGCCGACGATCAGTAGCCCCGCCAGCAGGCTGAGGACCAGACGTCCGGTCCGGTGTGCAGTCATCTCGTGTCCTTCGTGGCGCTCGATCGGACCGGGGCGCGGCGGAGTGCTCCGGACCGGACACAAGAAAGCCCCCGTTGCGCGAGCAGCGCGACGAGGGCGGACTCGGGTCGGTGACCCGGCTCCACCCGCGGACCTCGGCGGGTCGGTGAGCCTGCGGGACCTGTAGTCCCTGCCCCGATGGCGCAGCGGTCCGGCTCGCCGCGGACCGTCGGATGACGGTGCGGCCTACGGTTGCGGGTCAGCGCCGGCTTCGGACCGGCTTCCCTGCGACGCGGGGTTTGGTTCGAGCGGATCCTACCTCTCGGAGCCGCCCGGGCATGCCTCAGCCGGTACGACGGCCCGCCCGGGTCCGTCGTACCGGTTGAGTGGTTCTCTACTCCTGAGCGGCCAGGCTCATCGGGCCGTAGACCTCGCGGCCGTCCTCGAGCAGGTACACCTGCGCGACTCCCGCCTCGGCGAGCTCGCGCCATACCTCACCCAGCCAGCTCTCCGCGTCACCCTGAGCGGAGAACTCGGCGCCGGTCAGGTCGCCCGGATCGGCCGGCTCGCCCGCGGCTGTCTCGAACCGCCAGTTCCAGCTCACGCCGGCCTGCTCAGCGGCGCGTTCTGCGCCGTCTTCGCCGGGTCGCGCTCGACGATGTTCCCGAGCGTCTCGTCGATCCGCTTCAGCAGAGCATCGTCAAGCTTCACGCCGGAGGCCTTCACGTTCTCCAGCACCTGCTCGGGACGCGAGGCGCCGATGATCGCGGAGGAGACGTTCCGGTTCTGCAGCACCCAGGCGATGGCCAGCTGGGCCAGGCTCAGCCCCACTTCGTCGGCAATGGGCTTGAGCTGCTGCACCCTGGTGAGCACGTCATCGGTGAGGAACCGCTTGATGAAGTCGGCGCCGCCGTTGA
>JAWWOY010001007.1:0-3045 GCA_033851195.1 Kribbellaceae bacterium
ACCTTCGTAATGATCGGCCAGAATCGGGCGGCAGCGTTCCAGCAGGCCAAGGCCAACCACGACTTCGTCGAGCAGGAACAGGAGCTTAAGACCAACACCGCGCTGACCCGCGAGACCCAAGCGCTGATAAGGCAGATCCACGAACACGTGCTCGGTCATCCCACTACAAATTCGGCCACGGACGACCGGCAATGAGCCCACGGCGGGACAGCCATCGGTCCGTTGTCGATGCATTAGCCCGGTACCGAACGAGACTGGAGTGGAGCCCGGCTCGCAGAAGATCGTCGGCATTGTGGACGGTCAACATCTGCCGGCTCCTCATTGGAACAAATTGAGTTGGGGGGAGGGCGGCTCGGGTCGAACCCGGCTTGCGCTGGGTTGTTGTCCCGTCGTAATGTCAAATCTCGGTGGGGGTTGGCAAAGTTGATCCAGCGGGCCGTGAACTGAATTCATGAGTCGATGATCCTGCACAATGGGGATTGGGGGACCGTCAAGAATGACCAGCACGAGCCCGCTCGAGCCCTTGACCACGCTGGCGGCCCCGCCTGCGCCTGGCCCGGCGATCAGGTCCGTTCAGCCGGACCGGATCACGGTGTGCTTGAGGTGGCTGGCGCGCTGGACCACGACAATGCGGCTGAGCTCCGGCAGCGGGTGGAGGGGCTGCTGGTTGCCGGGGTGCGCTACCTGCTGGTGGACCTCGTCGAGGCCGGCTCCTGCGACCCCATGGCGATCGGGGTGCTCGCCGATGCCGCACGACTTCTGGAGACCCGGCAGGGATGGCTGCGGATCAACCCGAACCGAACTGTGTCCATCGCTGCGGAGCTGGAAGAGGCGACGTTGTCCGACCTGTTCGCGATCTACCGCTCGTCATCTGGTATCTCCCGCCCGTGCGGCCGGAATGTCAGCTGACACCGACACCCGGAACGGCGAGTCCCGGCGTCTTGCTGGCCGGGCGCACATTGGCAACGCGGTCCGTCAATGGGTTGGCATCCACACTGAGGCGCCAAGATCACCTCTTGCGGTGACGCATGCCAGTGCTGGCGTGTCGGGCCGCAGTCGACGCCGCAGGCGCGGCGAGGTTGCCGGTCATGGAAAACCTGCGCGGAACTCCTCGATCCTTTGAGACGATCGGCCGGTTCCTGACCTGCCTGCTCAACTTCACCTTCGCCGGCCGAGGCGTCGCTGCCAGATCTGGCGGAGATCCTTCAGCGCGGGCTGGAGGCGTTCGCCGAGCTCGGGTACGAGTCGGTCTCGGTGCGGCAGCTCAACGAGCGCCTCGGCATGGCGCACACCTTCATCCATGACCGGTACGGATCCAAGGACGCCTTCTGGCGGGCTGTCATGGGGTCGGCCGTTGGTCACGTGACCGATGAGGTCGAAGCCGCGCTCGACGGGGAGCAGCCGGGTGACGATCTCGCCTGGCTGACCGCCAGCGAGCGGGCCTTGCACCAGGCCGCCGGACGCCGTCCGCGCCTCGCTCGCGTCGTTGACTACGAAGCCGCCCGGAACTCATCGCGACTGACCTTCCTCCACACGCTGATGGGTCCGCTCGACGATGCGGTGCGGCCGGTCGTCGAACGGCTCGTCCGCGCGGGGACGCTGCGAGATGTCCCGTGGTACCTGTTCCATTTCGCCATCATCAAGCCGCTGCCCATCTACAGCCAGGCGCCGCTGGCGCGCCTGTTCGGCCGTCCCGATGACGCCGACGATCAGACCCTGCTGAGCGCGGTGGCGCTCAACGGCCTGCTCACATGACTTTCGCCGAGCCCGACAAAAACCTGGAGCAGCCCGATGTCTTCCCTTGAACGTTCCCGCGGGACCACCGCCCTGTGGGTCCTCACCGCCGTCATCCTGCTCGGCATGCTCGTCATGGCCTTCGTGCCCGGCCTGAGAATGGTGCTGATCGTGGCGGAGGTGGGCTTCGCGCTGCTGCACGGTGCCCGGCGCTATGGTTGGCGCGCCATCGGGGTCTTCGTCGTGGCGGGCCTGGTGATCAGCAACATCCTGGAGAACGTCAGCATCGCGACCGGCTTCCCGTTCGGCCACTACCACTACACCGGCGGCGGCAAGATCTTCCAGGTGCCCTGGTTCATCGGCCCGGCCTACCTCGCCACCGGCTACCTCGCCTGGATTGTGGCCACGGTGCTGCTGGGCGACGTACGCCGCAACTCGCCCTGGCTGACCACCATCGGCACCCCCGTCATTGGCGCCTTCGCCATGACCGCATGGGACCTGGCGCTCGACCCGGCGACCTCCACCATCCACCACGCCTGGATCTGGGAGAACGGCGGCGGGTTCTTCGGCGTGCCCCTGGTCAACTTCCTGGGCTGGACCTTCACCGTCTACCTGTTCATGCAGGTCTTCGCCCTCTACCTGCGGGGGCGCGGCCCGGTGCCGGCCGCGCAGCCGGACCGAGCCACGGCCGGTGACCTGCAGGCGGTACTGCTCTACGCGGCGACGACCTTCTCGTTCTTCGCAACGTTCTTCACCGGCGCGCGCACCACGGTCACCGATGCGGTCGGCACGACCTGGCACACCGGTGACATCTACGAGACATCGGTGCTGCTTACCGTCTACGGAATGTGCTTCATCGCCCTGCTTGCCCTGCTGCGCATCGCCCAGCGGCGCACCATCGCAACGGCCCCGGCGGCGGCGGCGGCCAACACCGCGGCGGAGTCCAACACCGTCCAGCGGGCGCAGCCGGACCCGGTACGCCCGTCCGCATAGCGCCGGCGCCGCCGTCGGTCGCACGGACTCATGCGCGGGGGGACCTGCGGGCCACCTACGAGCCCAGTTCCTGCACGCACGACACCGGCCGCTCGCCCACCTGCTGTTGGGGTTCGTGGTGAACCTCGTGGCCGCGGGCGGTGGGGTGTTGCTCGCCGCTGGCACGGGAGCCGTTGTCGGCCGCCAGCTTTGGGTGCGATCTCCGTCGACGGCATCTCGCTGCCGATCGCGCTCGGCCTCCTGATCATGATGTATCCGGTGCTGGCCAAGGTCCGCTACGCCGCCTCGACGCCGTCACCGGGGACCGGCGGCTGCTGG
>JAWWOY010001009.1:0-2820 GCA_033851195.1 Kribbellaceae bacterium
GGTTGTACACGCCGGCGGACGTGCCGGTGGCCACGCTGTTCCGCGCACCGGGCTACCGGATCAGCACGTTCCTGCAGGATGAGGAGCGGCGCCGGATCGTCGAGCGGATGTACCGCGGCCTGCTCGACTCGGTGGAAACGATGAACTCGCCGGAGTACCGCGGTGCGGAGCTCGCCGCCGGCGGCGCGACCGGCACAGCCGCGGACATGGCGACGCTGTACGACCTGCTGCTGTCCGGCGCACTGGTCCCGCAGCCGGTCTTGGCTCAGGCGACGCGCACATGGTCCGAGGGCGTCGACGCGATCAATGACCGCCCGCTCCACTTCGGACTCGGCTACGAGCTCGCCGACCCGATCGCCACCTACGGCCCGGTCGAGGTCGCGTTCGGCCACTCCGGCGCGGGCGGCGGCCGCCACGGTGCGTGGCCGACGTCGGGGGTGGGCTTCTCCTTCACGACGAACGAACTCCGGGCGGAGGACGTCGACGACCGGGCCTCGTCGTTGCTGGCAGCGCTTGCCATCGCGCTCCGACTGCGTCAGCCGGCGTAATCGATCGAGCCATCGCTGATCATGATCGCCAGCCCATGGACGCCACCACCCTCATGAGGTTGACCAGACCTCAGCTCCCGACTTACCGAAGATTTAATTTTCCCTAGCCTCTGAATTGAGAGCAAATACATTTTCAGGTATTACCAGATTCGCGCGATGAATACGGCGACACGGACACGCAGGTGCGCCGATCGATCACCGGGGTACAGCGAGGATGGGTCCGTGTCGTATCAGCGGCCGAATGGCGCATCCGGTTCAGGTTCTGCGTTCAGCACGCGTCGCGTCGGACGCGTTGTCCTCTCGGCCAAGACGTCCATGTCCACGTGGCTGTCCCGGCCACTCGCGTCGCTACACCTCCTCCTTGCGGTGTTCGCGTTGCTCATCCTGTTCGGCCTGGTCATGGTGCTGTCGGCCTCGAGCGTCGAATCGCTCACCCAGGGCGGCTCGCCCTACGCGGTGTTCGCCCGACAGGCCGGGTTCTGCCTCGCCGGCCTGGCCCTGTTCTGGCTCGGCCTGCGCATCTCACCGCAGCGCCTGCGCACAGCGGCGCCCGCGCTGCTGCTGATCACGCTCGCCCTGCTTGTCGGCGTACTGATCCCAGGCCTGGGCACGTCGATTGCCGGAGCCCGCAAGTGGTATGTGATCTCGGGTTTGTCCTTCCAACCGGCAGAGCCCGCGAAGGTCGCCCTGGCCCTCTGGGGTGCCCACGTCCTCGCGATGCGACGCCGAGTCCTACATTTCTGGCGCATCGCGATCTCCCCGGTCCTCCCCGTCGCAGTGGTCATGCTGACCCTCGTCGTGCTCCAACCCGACCTGGGCACGGCGGTGTCGATCGCCATCGTCGTGGTCGGGCTGCTGTTCTTCTCCGGCGCCCCGGGTCGACTGATGGCCACACTCGTCGGTGGCGGATTGCTGGGCATCGTCGTCCTGGGCCTGAGCGCCAGCTACCGCAGCAGCCGCATCACGTCATTCCTGTCTCCCGGCGGGGACACACTCGGCGCCGGTTATCAGTCCACCCAGGCGCTCTACTCGCTCGCCGACGGCGGACTGTTCGGCGTCGGACTCGGGCAGGGCCGGGCGAAGTGGAGCTACCTGCCCAACGCCTCCAACGACTTCATCTTCGCGATCATCGGGGAGGAACTCGGCCTCGTGGGGGGTTTCGTCGTCATCGGCCTGTTCGCCACCCTGGCCTATGTCGGGTTGCGCATCGCCGCCCGCAACACCGATCCCTGGATCAAGATCCTCACTGGCACGCTCACCGCGTGGCTGGTCGGCCAAGCTGCGATCAACATCTCCTACGTCGTCGGGCTGCTCCCCGTCACCGGCATCCCCCTACCGCTGATCTCTTCAGGCGGGACCTCGCTGGTCGTCACCATGTTCGTCTTCGGCGTCCTCGCCAACGCCGCCCGGCACGAACCCGAGGCCGCAGCGGCGCTGCAGCGCAACCCGGCGCGTTTCACCCGCCTCCTCCGCCTCGCCCCGCCAGGCACCAGGATCTGACTGTCGTGCGCATCTCCTCCGCGCCTTCCCATCCCGCAACACCGGTGCAGCCCCATGAGGACCGCGCAAATACTAACTCAAGAAAAAGTAAACGGAAGCGACGCAGGCTTTGGTTTTCATTTACTTGGGGTGATTGGATGTGGGTTGTTCTGGTGGGGCGCCACCAGTGACTGTCTGTCACTGGTGCATAGTTTTGAACGTGTTTTCAGCCACGCGCGATGTAATGCGCGATACCTGGTCTGATACCGCCCGCTCCCCCAAACGATCACCCATGGCCCGAACGGCAGCGCTCCCTAGCTTCCCCCCGACGCCGGGACGGCCCACCCCGCAATCCAACCCCGACCTGGGAGATAACCCACAATGACCAGCTCAACCTCGCTGATCGACCTGCTGCTCAACCTGCTGCGCGACCCACAGGCCCTCGCCGCCTACCAGAACAACCCCCAGGGCGTCCTCTCCTCCTGCGGCAGCAACGTCTCCCCGGCCGACATCCACGACGCACTCGTCCTGCTCCAGGACAGCCAAGACGCGGATCCCAACCAGGCGCACCACACCGGTGCCACCCACCTCACCGACCACGTCAACGTCCCCACCCCGCCCGCCTACCAGGGGCACACCGGCGGAAGCGACCACGAGGCCGCCGTGCGCTACCTCAACACCTACATCACGAACAACAACATCGACGACCGGCACACCACCGTCGACAACTCGATCCACCAACAGGTCGACACCCACGGCGGCAACTTCGACCAGGACATCGACGTCCACTCCG
>JAWWOY010001028.1:0-3638 GCA_033851195.1 Kribbellaceae bacterium
CTGATGCACGAGGGCCCGAACGGGAAAGGCCTGTCGCGCAAGGCGATTCTTGCTGAGATCGACCACAGCCTGCGTCGGCTCGGCACCGACTACGTCGACCTGTACCAGATCCACCGATGGGACCCGCAGACGCCGATCGAGGAGACGCTCGAGGCGCTGCACGACGTGGTGAAGGCAGGCAAGGCCCGCTACATCGGGGCGTCGTCCATGTGGGCCTGGCAGTTCAGCAAGGCGCTGCACACCTCGGAGCGCAACGGCTGGACGCGGTTCGTGAGCATGCAGGACCACTACAACCTGCTCAACCGTGAGGAGGAGCGGGAGATGCTGCCGCTCTGTGCGGACGAGGGCATCGGCGTGATCCCGTGGAGCCCGCTGGCTCGCGGCCTGCTCACCCGCGATTGGGGTGCGACCACCGAGCGCGTATCGGGCGACCAGCGGATCCAGGCGCTCTACGGCCAGAACGCCGACGACAAGGAGATCGTCGATGCAGTCGGCGCGGTCGCGGCCGACCGCGGCGTCCCCCGCGCCCAGGTCGCGCTGGCGTGGGTGTCCCAGCACCCGACCGTCTCCGCACCCATCATCGGCGCCACCTCGCCGGAGCACCTCGACGATGCGATCGCCTCCCTCGACCTCGACCTCACCCCGGAGGAGCTCGCCCACCTCGAAGCGCCGTACACCCCGCACGCCGTCGCGATGTGACCGCGCGGCCGGCGAGGCTGCGGGGCGCACTCACCGGGCCCCGGCTGCTCCCGCCGACCAGCCCGGCCCCGCCCGCTTGTCGAGGGGGTCGGCATGCAGGTCTATCCGTGCGGTCTCCGGAGCCGCCACGACGCAGACCGTCGTGACTGCCAGCGCCGCGACCACGTAGAGCGACACCACCAGCGAGGTGTCGTAGCGGTCGAGCAGGGCCACGGAGATGATCGGGGCGAGGGCACCGCCAAGGATTCCCGCCAACTGGTAGCCCATGGACGCTCCGCTGTACCGCACTTTCGTCGGGAACATCTCGGCGATGAACGACGCCTGCGGACCGTACATCGCCGCGTGGAAGAACAGCGCCACCACCGTCGCGAGGACGATCAGGGCGAAGTTGCCGGTGTCAAGCATCGCGAAGAACACGAAGATCCAGACCGCGGCACCGAGCGCGCCGAAGAGGTAGACCGGTCGGCGCCCGAACCTGTCGGACAGAGCGCCGAACCACGGGATCAGGAAGATCTGGCAGGCGGCCGCGATCAGGACGGCGTTGAGCGCGTAACTGCGCGGCAGCTTGAGATACGTCGCGACGTACGTGGTGATGAACAGCACGAACGAGTAGAAGGCCACATCCACCCCGACCCGGGCACCCAGGGCCAGCAGCACGCGCTTGGGGTACAGCCGCAGCACGTCGACGATCGGCGCCCTCGACCTGCTGCCGCTGGCCTCTACCTCACGGAACAGTGGGCTCTCGGCGATCGTCAACCGGATCCACAACCCGACGAAGACCAGCACGCCGCTGAGGAGGAACGGCACCCGCCAACCCCAGGACTCGAACGCCGCACGGGAGGTGAGTGCTTCCGTGAGCGACAAAGCCCCGTTGGCCAGCAGGAGGCCGATCGGCACTCCCACCTGTGGCCAGCTGGCGTTGAGCCCGCGACGATTCGGGTCCCCGGACTCCAGCGTCATGAGCACGGCGCCGCCCCACTCCCCGCCGAGGCCGAGTCCCTGAAGGAACCGCAGCGTCACCAGCAGGATGGGCGCCCAGACGCCGATCGTGGCGTGCGTCGGCATCACGCCGATCGCGAAGGTCGCGCTGCCCATGAGCAGCAGGGTCACCACCAGGACGTTCTTCCGCCCGAGCTTGTCGCCGTAGTGACCGAACACCACCCCGCCCACCGGCCGCGCAACGAACCCCACGGCATACGTGGCGAAGGCCAGCAGGGTCCCCATCAGCGGCTCGAAGCTGGGAAAGAAGAGCTTGTTGAAGACAAGGGCAGCGGACGTGCCGTAGATGAGGAAGTCGTACCACTCCAGCGAGGTCCCGATCAGGCTCGCCACGATGACGCGGCGCACGGACGACGGCGGTGGAGCGGTTGCGGTGTGGGGATCAGCGGGTGACATCGGGTACTCCTTGGGGTCGCGCCTTTACAGATTGAACCCAGCTATCGGGCAATGCGGCGACAAGTGCACCGCTACCGATGAAAGTGGCCACCAATGCTGCAGCATCAAGGCGGCCGACAGAGCGCACCCGGCCCCAACCATGAAGATCATCACCGCGCTGTGGATCATGGCATTCCCCTCGATCGCGCTCTGGTGCGAGTGTCAACCCTGCAACAGCCGGAGATCAATGAGTTGATCTACAGAGATCAGGGAACCTGCGCCAGCGGTCACACTGCCCGGACCCGCGGCGTCCGATCCGCGTGGTTTCAGGGGTAGCGGTTCAGTCTCCCTCGAGGTGGAGTTCCATCGATGCCTCACTCGCACATCGTTCGGCCAGCCTTCGGATACCGGTCAAGACCTCGCGCTCCGACTCTCCATCGACGAGACCTCGCACGGTGTCAACCTCGGCGATGAATTGCGGCATCTCCGCCCCGGTCAGGATCAGAGTCCCGTAGGGATCTACCCGGTTCAACAGAGGCAGATCGCTGCTTTCGCAGATCCGGGCGAACAGATCGGAGCCGTCGAGCACGACATCCACTTGAGTCAGGCGACGCCTCTTCGGGCTCGTCCTTGGCTGACTCACCTGCTTCAACACGACATCTACGCCCATCGCGACAACTCCTTACCTGCACTCGGCACGGCTCCACCTCACGGCTCACCGGACGGGAATGCCGTAATCACCTTCCCGGTTACGAACCACGACTCTGAGGTAGTACTGCGGATCGCCGGCGGCGGTCGTCCAATGGCTCACCTGAGGGCATGGCCGCCTGCACGGTGGTTGCTCCGCCGCCCGACACCACGCCGCCCGACGTCTCGACGAAGGTCGACGGGACCAAGGATGCCGATGGCAACTACGTTGGCAAGGCGACGGTAACCGTGACGGCGAGTCGCTCGACGGAGCGGCCTACACGACGTACACGGCGCCGGTCACCGTCACCGAGGCAGGCGCTCACACGATGAAGTACAAGGCCACCGAGAAGGCCGGCAACACCTCTCCCGAGGACGCTGCCATCTTCACGATCCGCACCTCGTGACAACCGGGCGCGTGCGCCGCGTCCTCCCGCGCGTACGCGCCCGAGTCCCTAACGGTCGGAAGGACACCGACATGACATTGATGCGTCGGATCCTCCTGCGAGGGTTTACCGCCGTCCCGATGGTGGTGGGTGCGAGCACCTTGGCGAGCGCCGCGCAGACACCCGTTCCGGCGGCTCCGCCCGAAGCGTCCGGCACGCCCTCCACGATGCCGCCGCCAGGCCGGACGCTGGATCTGTACGCCGTGGAGCTGCCCAAGGACGGGCACGCAGGTCAGGCTGGGCTACGGCTTCACCCCCGAGACGGCGACGTACCCGGGCCGCTGATCGAGATGACGGAGGGGGAGACGATCGCGATCAGGCTGCACAACCAGGTGCCCGAGGCAACGTTGAAGGCGCTGCAAGTGGATCCTCGAGACCCCGATCGGAGTTTCAGCTGCACGTGCACGGTGTTCGGTACCAGTGGGAGTCCGA
>JAWWOY010001036.1:0-4794 GCA_033851195.1 Kribbellaceae bacterium
AGGCTGACCGGTTCCTATGGAATCATGTCCGTGCGCCAGTAAACCGGCGTACCGCGGGTGTAGCTCAATGGTAGAGCCCCAGTCTTCCAAACTGACTACGCGAGTTCGATTCTCGTCACCCGCTCCACACAGCAAAGGCCCAGGTCAGAGGCACAAAACCTCCGAGCTGGGCCTTTCGTCTGCCACCCGCCGACCCGGGCCGCATGCTTATTAGCAGGTGGGGACCAGGACCCCAGCCGGGCCGTCCTCGTCATCCGGCCGGTTATCGCCGTCCACATCGGGATCGGTCGCCTGGACTCCCGAGGATCAGTCGTTGGCCTCGCGTACGACCTTACGGTGTCCGATGACATCCCGGTGGATTGTGCCCGTCCAGTCGCAGGACGGGGGACCAGGCGGTTGTCGCTGTCTGTTTCTTCCGCCCAGAACCCTTCGACCTCGCTGCCGTCGGGGTAGGTGGGATCATTGCCAACGTGAGCGAGACTGTCGCCAAGGCACTTACTTCTCGTGAGTGGTTCCGCGAGCCGGGCGGGCACTGCATCGACTGCAGGAACCCGTTCTCGCCAGGTGCGGCGCCATGAGCGGTCAACCGCCCCTGCTGCAGGTCAGCCAGGCAGCGATCGATGACCTTCGCAGCCGGCTCCGACTGACCCGGTGGCCGACCAGATGGCCGGTCGAGCCGTGGGCGGCCGGAACGGACGCGAGCGTGCTCGAACGGCTGGTGGACTACTGGGCGAACGGCTATGACTGGCGTGTCTGGGAAGCAGCGATCAACGCACTTCCATCCAAGTACGCCGACATCGGCGGTCATCAGGTCCACTATCTGAAGTACGACGGCGAGACGCCCTCAGCCACCCCCATCGTCCTCACCAACGGCTGGCCGAGCACCTTCTTCGAGATGGTGGAACTGGCGCAACGGCTGGCCAACCCAAGTCGGTTCGGGGTGACCGACGAGGTCAGCTTTACTGCGATCGTTCCGTCGCTGCCAGGATTCACGTTTTCCGACCAACGCCCCATGCTCCCGGCCGACGTTGCGACGCACGAGATCTGGCATCGGCTGATGAGCGACGAGCTGGGCTTTGACCGCTATGTGGCACACGGAGGTGACCTTGGCGCGGGAACGACGTCGCGCCTCGCAGCGGCGCATCCCGAAGCCCTCTTGGGGATCCACCTGATGGCGGTGGGAGCGCCGACCGATGTGGATGAGGCGACCCTGAGCTCGGAGGAGAAAGAGCACCTCGCGAGAGTCGCTGCCTGGACCCGCGACGAAGGGGGGTACATGCACCAACAGTCGACCCGTCCCTTGACGCTGGCCTATGGGCTCTCCGACTCACCGGCGGGGCTGCTTGCGTGGATGCTCGACAAATACAACGCCTGGAGCGACAACCGGGGAGTGCTTGCGAACAGCTTCTCCGACGACTTCCTCCTCACGCAGGCTTCGCTCTACTGGTTCACCAACACGATCGGGACGTCGTTTCGGCCCTACTACGAATACGGGCGTGGGATCAGTCGCGGTCTTTCGCGGGTGACGGTCCCGACAGCGATTTCTCTCTTCCCGGCTGACATCTCCCAGCCACCAGAGTCGTGGGCCGAGCGCACACACAACGTTGTGCACTACGT
Source organism: Kribbellaceae bacterium (assembly GCA_033851195.1). Taxonomy (GTDB): domain Bacteria; phylum Actinomycetota; class Actinomycetes; order Propionibacteriales; family Kribbellaceae; genus Kribbella. The sequence goes on from JAWWOY010001036.1 coordinate 1,618, forward strand.
GCGCGCACCGCGCGGCGGTCACTTCGCACCGATCGAGGTTCCTGACCTCCTGGCCGACGACATCCGACGTTTCGTCCGCTCGCTGTTGTAACCCATCGTGCGTCTGTGGCCACCGGCGTCTGATGCCGACGATCAACGATCGGTCGGCGCCGACTTACTCGCTGTCTCGCAGCCTTCTTACGAGTCCGTCCGTCAATGCCGCGTTGTGCCCGCTCTCCGCTTCGTGGCTATGCTCGCGAAGACGGACGGAAACATCTCCTGATCATGAGTGAGGGGAGGCGAGCCGATGAATGATGAGACGGCAGCTATCCCAGACGACGATCTGAGCCGAGCTCTCACGGTGGCCAGGCCGGACCGCGATGAGAGCTTGGTCCACCTCGGCCTGGTGGGCGACACCTACACGATCTTGGTCTCAGGCGAAGACACCGCCGGGGCGTACACGCTGATCGACATGCACGTGCCACCCGGCGGTGGCCCTCCTCCACACCGGCACGACTTCGAAGAGATGTTCAGTGTCCTCGACGGAGAGGTCGAGGTGACCTTCCGTGGTGAGACGATGACCGCCCGGTCCGGCGAGACGATCAACGTGCCTGCCAACGCACCGCATGCCTTCCGAAACGTCGGCGATCAACCCGCCCGCCTCCTGTGCCTTTGTTCACCTGCCGGCCAGGAGGAGTTCTTCCTCGAGGTCGGCGAGCGGGTCAGCACCCGCACCGAAGCACCGGAACCTCTGGACGAGGCTTCCGAGCACGAGTTCCGGGCGAAGGCTGGAGCCCTCGCGCCGCGCTATCGAACCCAGTTGCTGCCACCCCCACGCGCCAGCAAATGACCTCGAGATCGACCCTCAGGTCAGAGCAGCCCTCGCGGCAATGTCAAACGGCGAGGCCCTTCCGCCGCCACCGCCGGCAGGCGACGTCCACGCCCGCCGTCTGATGCTGAACGCGATGCTCGAACACGCGAACAACGTCTCCCAGCCGCCCGCGCCCGAAGTCGAAACGACCGATCACCACGTCACCACGACCGACGGAGCGACGATCCTGTCGACAACGCCGAGGCTCTCGGTGTCAGTCGAATCGCCGTGATGGGCGACAGTGCCGGCGGCGGAATCGCCGCAGCGACAGCCATCCTCAGTCGCGACCGAGGAGGTCCGGCTCTAGTCGGCCAGATTGTGCTCTATCCGATGCTCGACGACCGCAACCAGACACCCGATCTCGAACTCGCGCCCTTTGCTGGCTGGACTCATGACGACAATGTCACCGGCTGGAGAGCGTTGCTCAGCGATCGCGTTCGACGCCGACGTCGCCCACCGCGCACTGGCCGACCGCGACCGCGTGCTGCGAAATCTCTAACCGCCCCTTGAGGTGCGGGGCACCTGCGATCATGCGCGAATGAGCGCTATTCGCCTTGGCACTCCCGACGATGCGGCGATCCTGGCCGACTTGCTCCGGGCAAACCGCGACTTCCTGGCTCCGTGGGATCCTGATACGAGCCGACGACTTCTTCACCGTCGCTGGACAACGCGGTGTCATCCGATCCGCACTAGTAGAGCAACATGAGCAGGGAACGGCCCTGGCGCACGTGATCGTTGACATCGACGGTCGCGTAGTCGGTCGGGTCTCGTTGACCAGGATCATGCGCGGTCCGTTCCAATCCTGCACTTTGGGTTACTGGGTGAGCGCCGCTGACAACGGGAGCGGCCTTGCCACTGCGGCCGCGCATGACATCGTCCAGGCGGCCTTCGACGGGCTGCGCCTTCACCGGATCGAAGCATCAACCCAGGTTCACAACATCAAGGCGCAGCGCGTACTGGGACGGACTGGCGTTATCCGCATTGGCGTAGCTCCCGAGTACCTCAACATCGACGGTGATTGGAAGGACGTTGCGCTGTACCAGTTGGTCAAGTCCCCGCGGTGCCTAGGTATCGATCTCTGCTAACTAGTTTGCTAAGACGAACTGTGGATCGCTGGAGACGGCGACGGACGCCCGCGCCGGATTCCACGGTTCAGAGCGGTGTGCGGGTCCGCGCCGCGGACGCTTCTGGACGGCCGGTCAGCAACTTCTTTCGTCTGCCAACCGCCGACCGGGCCGCGTGCTACTAGCCGGTGGGGCGGTCAGCTACATGCCCTCGACCGGAACTCGCCGACCGGAACCGTCGCTGTCGTGTCTTCCGGGTTGTCTTCGTCTGCGTGCAACCCAGCGTCATAGCGGACCTGCCCCGGACGCAGTTGCTTCAAGTCCTCAGGGGAGAACTCGACCCCAGCCGCCGACCATGAGTTGTCGTGCGTCCAGCCGTAGAGCGTGTACGACGTTCCCGGCTGCAGGGTCGCCAAGGGGGTTTCGATCTGCCAGGCCCCGGCCGGTCTAGTAAGTTCCAGGCGGCTCGACGATGTCACAGCGGGGGCGATGACCCAATCACCAAGATGTCGCGGATCTGGCTGAGCCGACTCATCGACAGAAGTCTCGTACAACGACGCTCCGTCGATGTGACCCTCACAGATCTCCAGTACGCCAACAGGGCGACCGCTGGCGTCAACAGTCACCCCCATCACCCCCGCGGACGGCGGCCCGCATGCGGTCAGAACCACAGCCAGGGCCAGGAGCAAGACGACGGACCACGCGTTCATCCATCGCCTGCTGTCGGTCACTCACCCAGCGTAGGTGAGCCCTGGGCGACCTGAGCCGTGCTCGCCGGCGGTACGACGTACCGGCCGCCGGCTCAGCTCTGGCGGCCATCGCGACGATGCCGAACGAACGTGACAACGAGACCGGCGACCGGCCCGGCCGCCAGCACGATCGCAAGTGCGGCGTAGCCGTAGCCAAGGGCCGTGGCGGTGGCAACGCCCGCGACCAGGAGCGGCCCACCCGCGTCACCGAGTTCGCGCCCCAGTTCGGCGGCGCCCATTGTCTGACCGAGGCGCGCCTGGGGTGTCGAGGCCGCCAGCGCGGCGAACCCCAGTGGCGTGATCAGCCCGGTCCCGATGCCGATCAGCACCGCGGCGAGCAGTACTCCGACCAGACCGGGCAGCGTGGCGCACCCCAGACCGGCAGCTGCGAAGAGCAGGCCGAGGGCCATACCGGTCCGCGTGCTGAGGCGGTCGGCGTCCAAAGCGCGGCCGGCGCGGGGCTGGACCAGGGCGGCAGTCGCGGCCAGCACCGACACCGCCGCACCGGTGGCGA
>JAWWOY010001040.1:0-2952 GCA_033851195.1 Kribbellaceae bacterium
GCTGTTCGACGCCGTCTCCTCGCTGGCCGGGGTGTGTCAGCGGGTCGGGTACGAAGCGCAGGCCGCGATCGAACTGGAGGGTTTGGCCTCGACGCGGCTCGCCGACTGCGGCCCGGCGTACGAATTCGGGCTGATCGAGGGCTCGCCGCAACAGCTCGACCCCGCGCCGATGCTGGCGGCCGTCGTACGGGATGTTGTCGACGGCGTGGCCCCGGGGGTGGTCGGAGCGAGGTTCCACCTGGCCGTCGTCGAGGCGATGGTCTCGGTGGCGACCGGGGTCAGGGAGACGACCGGGATTTCCACTGTCGCCTTGTCGGGTGGCGTATTCGTCAACCGGGTGTTGCTTTCGGTAAGCATCCGGGCTTTGTCCAGCGCCGGATTCAGCGTCCTGCGGCATCTGCGGGTGCCTCCGACCGATGCCGGTATAGCACTCGGGCAGCTGGCCGTCGCGGCTCGCGTCCCACCATCGAAGGAGGAGGATCAAGCATGTGTCTAGCGGTACCAGGGAAAGTGGTGGAGATCCGCGAACAGGATGGCACCCGGATGGGCAAGGTCGACTTCGGCGGGGTGATCAAGGACGTCTGCCTGGCTTACCTGCCGGACCTGCAGGTGGGCGAGTACACCATCGTGCACGTCGGCTTCGCCCTGCAGCGACTGGACGAGGAGTCGGCGCAGCAGTCACTCCTGCTGTACCGGCAGATGGGCGCGCTGGAGGAGGAGTTCGGCGACGCTTGGGGGATCGCGGCCCGGCAGGCCGGTGAAAGCCGGCCGCCGGGGACGGCGCTGCCCCGGAGTGCGGAGGAGGTGGGGGGATGAAATATCTCGAGGAGTTCAGCGATCCCGACCTGGCCAAGCGGCTGGTCGACCAGATCCACGCCACGGTGACGAAGCCGTGGGCGATGATGGAGGTCTGCGGCGGACAGACCCACACGATCGTGCGGCACGGCATCGACCAGCTGCTGCCTGACGGCGTCGAGATGATCCATGGCCCGGGCTGCCCGGTCTGTGTCACCCCGCTGGAGATCATCGACAAGGCACTCGAGATCGCTTCACAGCCCGGCGTGATCTTCTGCTCCTTCGGCGACATGCTGCGGGTGCCGGGCAGCGGGCGCGACCTGTTCCGGATCAAGAGCGACGGCGGCGACGTCCGGGTGGTCGACTCGCCACTGGATGCGCTCGAGCTGGCCAGGAAGAACCCCGACCGTCAGGTGGTGTTCTTCGGTATCGGCTTCGAGACCACCGCGCCGCCGAACGCGATGACGGTCTATCAAGCCAAGCGGCTGGGCATCCCCAACTTCAGCCTGCTGGTCTCGCACGTGCGGGTGCCGCCGGCGATCGAGGCGATCATGCAGTCGCCGGACTGCCGGGTGCAGGCCTTCCTTGCCGCCGGTCATGTCTGCAGCGTGATGGGGGTGTCGGAGTATCCGTCACTGGCGGAGAAGTACCGGGTCCCGATCGTGGTGACCGGGTTCGAGCCGCTGGACATCCTGGCCGGGGATCCTCCGGACCGTGACGCAGTTGGAGCGCGGTGAGTACAAGCTGGAGAACGCCTACCGGCGAGCGGTGAGGGATGAGGGCAACCCGGCGGCGCAGGCCATGCTGGCCGACGTCTTCGAGACCACCGACCGCGCCTGGCGGGGGATCGGGATGATCCCGCAGAGCGGCTGGCGGTTGTCGGAGCGTTATCGCGAGTACGACGCCGAGTACCGCTTCCAGGTCCGGGACATCGCAACGGAGGAGTCCAAGATCTGCCGCAGCGGCGAGGTACTCCAGGGGCAGATCAAGCCGCACGAGTGCGCGGCGTTCGGCACGCTCTGCACGCCGCGTAACCCGCTCGGCGCCACCATGGTGTCCAGCGAGGGCGCCTGCGCCGCCTACTACCTCTACAGGCGACTGCAGACTCCCGCGGCGGCCGGGGCGGTGAACTCCGTTGGCTGAGCGGACGATGCTTCCGGACCCGACCCTGCCCGGTCCTCCGGACTTCAGCGGATGGACCTGCCCGCTGCCGTTGCGCGACCACCCGACGATCGTGATGGGCCACGGGGGCGGTGGCCAGATGTCGGGCGAACTGATCGAGCACCTGTTCGTACCGGCCTTCTCGAATCCGTTACTGGCCGGCCTGACCGACTCTGCCGTGGTGACGATGGGCGGTGCGCGGCTGGCCTTCTCGACGGACTCGTTCGTCGTGCAGCCGTTGTTCTTCCCGGGCGGCAGCATCGGCGATCTGGCCGTCAACGGCACGGTGAACGACCTGGCCATGAGCGGCGCGCAGGCGGCGTACCTGTCCTGCGGCTTCATTCTCGAGGAGGGCGTCGAGCTGTCCGTGGTCGGCCGGATCGCCAAGGACCTCGGTACGGCGGCCGAGCGGGCCGGCGTGACGATCGCGACCGGCGACACCAAGGTTGTCGACGCCGGCCACGGTGACGGCGTCTACGTCAACACCGCCGGGATCGGGCTGGTCCGCGAAGGGGTGGACATCCGGCCGCAGCGGGCCGCGCCGGGGGACGTGGTGATCATCAGCGGCATGATCGGGGTGCACGGGATCGCGATCATGAGCGTGCGCGAGGGCATCTCCTTCGGAACCGAGGTAGTCAGTGACTGCGCCCCGCTGAACGGCCTGGTCTCGGCGATGCTCGACGTCACCCTGGATGTGCACGTGCTCCGGGACCCGACCCGCGGTGGAGTCGCGACCTCGCTGAACGAGATCGCCAAGGCCGCCGGCGTCGGGGTCGAACTGATCGAACGCGACCTGCCCGTGCCGGAGACGGTCGCCAACGCCTGCTCGTTCCTCGGCCTCGACCCCCTGTACGTCGCCAACGAGGGCAAGTTGCTCGCGATCGTCGCCCGGGAGGATGCCGAGGAGGTGCTGGCCGCGATGCGAGCCCACCCGCTGGGTGCGGACGCTGCGGTGATCGGCGAGTGCGTCGAGGACCACCCCGGCATGGTGGTCAC
>JAWWOY010001042.1:0-9257 GCA_033851195.1 Kribbellaceae bacterium
GACCCGAACCCATCGGCGAAGGGCGGCTCAGTTGAGCAGGTCATCCAGGTCGCCGTTCAGGCAGTGGTCGACCACGGGGCGGACGGTTTCGAAGGTGCACTCCTTGGGGTTGACCGGGGTGTTCGGGTCGCCGAGGACGTGGTTGGTGATCCGATCCACGTCCGCGTCGTCGCCCTTGATCACTCTTTCGTTCTCGTAGAACTTGGTCGGCCCCTGGCCCAGCCGGTTCTTCGAGTAGCTGTCCTGCTTGACGTCCACGAGCCGCTCCGGGCTGCCCACGTCACGCAGCAGCCGGATGGACGCGGCCAGCGCCGCATCGGCGGCCTGCACATCGGTCATCCCGTGGGTGTTCACGCCCATCGCGCCGGCGATGTCCGCGAACCGCTTGTAGGCGACCGGCATGTTGAACGCCCACACCCGGGGTAGAGCGATTGCGTTGTTCAACCCGTGGTGGGTGTCGTAGAACGCGCTGACCGCGTGCGAGATCGAGTGCACGAGACCCAGCCCGCCCGAGTTGAACGCCTGCGCGGCGATGTACTGCGCGTACATCATGCCCTCACGGCCGGCCAGGTCCTGGCCGTTCCACACCGCGGTAAGCAAGTTCTCGGCGGTCAGCTTGACCGCATACAGCGCCAGGCCCAGCGACGGGGCGAAGTTCAGCCGGGACACGTACGGCTCAGAGGCGTGCGCCAGCACGTCGAACCCGCACTGCGCGGTGTAGTCGATCGGGCAGTCGTAGTACAGCACCGGGTCGTCGATGGCCAGCGTGGTCACGCAGTAGTCATCGAACGCCACGAACTTGTGCGGTCGGTTCGGGTCGGTGGTGGTATCGGTGATCACATACGCCCAGGACGTCTCGGATCCGGTGCCCGCCGTGGTGGATACCGCGATGTGCGGTGGGTTCTTCGGGTTCTCCGACTTGTTGATGCCGTCGAACTCGTTGACGTTGCGGCCGTCGTGCGCCACCGAGATCCGGGCGCCCTTGCACGCGTCGTGCGAGGAGCCGCCGCCGATGGACACGAAGCTGTCGCAGTTGTTCTGCTGATACAACGCGACCGCGTCCATGACGTTGTAGTCCTTCGGATTGGACTCAACCTTGTCGTACACCACGACCTCGAGGCCGTGGGATTTCATCGACTCGACGATCTTGTGCACGATGTCCGAGCCGCGCAGCCCCGACGTCACCACCAGCGACCGCTTGAACCCGAGCTTGCGTGCCTCCGGCCCGATCTGCTCGTGGGATCCCGGGCCCAACAGGGCGCGCGGGAACGGGTGGAACTCCTTGATCGCGAGCGGCTTGAGAAGCTCATCAACCTCCATGACAGCCCTTTCTGGGTAAGGGGCATTGCCCGGACGCCAGAACTGACGTGATGCGAGTGACGTGACACGCCTCGGTGTTCACGCCTCATCATCGGTAGTCACGAGGAAGCTAGGCGCCATTAGCAAGCCCGGACCTGGCGCTGACCCCGAACCAGGGCCGAACGTCCCCTTTCTCGCCTACCGACTCACCATTGCACAGACTCGCGGCGGCCGTCTTCTTCTCTTGGTGCGGGAACCGGGCCGGCAAGGCCACCGTTATCCCTGCGGTCCAAGACGGTCACGGGCAGCAGTCTTGCGACCCCGCTGGCCCGCCATATCACGCGCCGATCGCAGCAGTGCGGTTGGGGGATGTGCGCCGGGAACGCTTTTGGCTAGGCTTCTTTCGTGAGCGCGCTGCAGCGCCGGTTGACGGCGGGCGACAAGGTGGCATGGCTGCCCCGCGGGCGGAGGTCGTGACGGCTGCCCGGCAGAGTACGCCCAACGCGGAGTCGCTGGCCCGGGCGGTCCGCGAGGCCGAGGAGCGCGTTCGGCGGATTGCCCAGGAGCAGACCGCGCTGCGGCGGGTGGCGACGCTGGTAGCCCGCGCGGCGCCGCCGGAGCAGGTGTTCGCCGCGGTCGCCGCGGAGATCGGGCGGCTGCTGGGCTGCGGCTTCACGGTCCTGAGCCGGTACGACCCGGACGGCACAGCGCTGTCCGTCGGCGCGTGGAACAGCACCGGCGCCACCGTGCCCTTCCCTGTCGGCACCCGGTGGAGCCTTGGCGGGCGGAACGTGACCACGTCGGTGTTCCAGACCTGCCGGCCGATGCGGATCGACGCCTACGCCGGCGCCACCGGCCCGGCCGCTGACCTCGCCCGCGAACGGGGGGCCCGCTCGATTGTTGGCGTGCCGATCACCGTCGAGGGCCGGCTCTGGGGCGTCATGAGTGCGGTGTCCACGTCCGAGCAGCCGCTGCCGGCGGACACCGAGGCGCGACTGGCCGGCTTTACCGAACTGGTCGCCACCGCGATCGCCAACGCGCAGGCCCGGGTAGAGCTGCGCGGGTTCGCCGAGGAGCAGGCCGCGCTGCGGCGGGTGGCGACGCTGGTGGCCCGCGCGGCGCGGCCGGAGCAGGTGTTCGCCGCGGTCACCGAGGAGGCCGGGCGGCTGCTGAAGGTCGACTTCACGCATCTGAGCCGGTACGACCCGGACGGCGCGGCCACGATGGTCAGCGCGTGGAACAGCAGCGGCGGCGCCGGGCCCGTCCCCGTCGGTACCCGGTGGAGCCTCGGTGGGTGGAACGTGACCACGATGGTGTTCGAAACCGGTCGGCCGGCGCGGATCGACGAGTACGGCGTCGCCTCGGGCGCGGGTGCCAGCGTCGGACGCGAGTGGGGGTTCTGCTCGGCGGTCGGCGTGCCGATCAGCGTCGAGGGCCGGTTGTGGGGCTTCATGCTGGTGGCATACACGCACGAGGAGCCGCTGCCGGCGGACACCGAGGCGCGACTGGCAGGCTTCACCGAACTGGTCGCGACCGCGGTCGCCAACGCGCTGGCCCGGGTGGAGCTGCGGGGATTCGCCGAGGAGCAGGCCGCGCTGCGGCGGGTGGCGACGCTGGTGGCCCGCGCGGCGCCGCCGGAGCAGGTGTTCGCCGCGGTCGCCGCGGAGATCGGGCAGCTGCTGGGCTGCGGCTCCACGGTCCTGAGCCGGTACGACCCGGACGGCACGGCGGTCGCCGTCGGCGCGTGGACCAGCACCGGTGCCGCCGTGCCCATCCCCCTCGGCACTCGGGCGGAACTCGGCGGGCGGAACCTGCCCACGCTGGTGTTCGAGGCCGGCCGGCCGGCGCGGATCGACGACTACGCCGACACCTCCGGCGGGGCCGCCGATCTCGCCCACGAGGTCGGCATCCGCTCGTCGGTCGGCACGCCGATCAGCGTCGCGGGTCGTTTGTGGGGCGTGGTAGCCGCGATGTCCACGCACGTGGAGCCGTTGCCGGCCGACACCGAGGAGCGGCTGGCCGGGTTTACCGAGCTCGTCGCGACGGCCATCGCCAACGCCGAGAGCCAGGCGCAGCTGACCGCCTCGCGCGCGCGGATCGTCGCCGCCGCCGACCACACCCGGCACCGCATCGAGCGCGATCTCCACGACGGCGCCCAGCAGCGCCTGGTCTCCCTGGCGCTGCAACTCCGGTCGACGCAGGCCGCGCCACCCCAGGCCGGCGAGCTGGTGCAGCAGCTGGGCGGGGTCGCCGCCGAGATAGGCGGCGTGCTCGATGAGCTACGCGAGATCGCCCGCGGCCTGCACCCGGCGGTACTGGCCGAGGGCGGGCTGCGCCCGGCGCTCAAGGCACTGGCCCATCGCTCCGCCGTCCCGGTCTGCCTCGACGCCGGCGTCGACGGGCGGCTGCCCGAACCGATCGAGATCGCCGCCTACTACGTGGTCGCAGAGGCGCTGACCAATACCGCCAAACACGCGCACGCCTCCATGGTCCACGTCAAGGTCGAGGCGGTCACCAGTGACTGTGTCCTGCGCGTCTGCGTCAGCGACGACGGGCGCGGCGGCGCGGGCTACGGCCACGGCTCCGGCCTGGTCGGGCTCAAGGACCGGGTCGAAGCGCTCGGCGGCCGAATCTCACTGCGAAGCCCGCCCGGTGCGGGCACCGCTGTGCAGATCGTCCTACCCCTGGACGACCCCGGCAGAGTAGAGCTGCCGGCCGGGGTCTAGGGCCCACCGGATGCTGCCGGCCGTGGCCCCGCAACCATGGCACTCGCCCGGCGAGCGGCCGCAGGCAACAAGTTGTTGCGCACGGCCGCATCCGTGGGTTCCTACTTCTTCCGCGCCTCTCGCCACATCATCGACAACAGGCTGGGGTTGTCCTCGGTGGTGATGACGTGGGCCACCTTCCGGACGAACCGCGGATCCGTCAACTGCAGCAGCATCGCGGCCGCCAGATCCCGACGCGAGGTGAGCCGCCCGGGACCGTGCTCCTCGGTGATCGAGTACCTCGTCACCTCGGGCAACTCGAACAGCCCCGACGGGCGAAGTACGGTCCATTCGGTGTCGCTGGCCGCGACCAGTTCCTCCAGCCGCCGCATGTCGTCGTAGACGGTCTTGCCGAGGACGTTCATGACGTACGGCTGGAGGACCCGGTTGAACAGAAGACCCCCGGTCGGCTCCGGCCGGCTCGTGACGGCTCCCGAAGTGACCACCACGAGGCGGGACGTGCCGAACCGCTTCATCGCGTCGATGGTGTTCTGGCCACCCCGCGAGTAGACCTCCACCTCATCCTTGGTGAAAGGGGTCCCCAGAGCCGACAGCACGGCCTCACTGCCGTCCACTACCGGACCGACCGCGTCCGGGTCGAGGACGTCGCCGCCCGCGACCACCAGCTTCGGATGCGCGAGCGGGAACTCCTTCGGCCGTCTGGTCAGCGCCACGACGTCATGGTCTGCCGCCAGGGCTTGTTCGGTGAGCAGCCGTCCGGTGGGCCCGTTGGCGCCGAGAATGGTTATCCGCACTTCGATCATCTCCAGATCCCCAGGGGCCATCCACCGACCCCGACAGCGCTAAGAGAGATCCGGCCCGCCAGATGTGACACGACCGCCGCCAAGGTGCTGGACCTGACTGCACCAACGTCCCTTCGCTCGCTGAGTGCAAGCTGAGTGGACACACATGGCATGCTTGCTTTGCATGGACGGCTACCGAACCCGTGAGAGAGGCGTCGACCCGGGGGCCTCCGATGGCTAAGACCGTGGGTCTTGGTTCATGAGGGCGCGGCGGGTGCTGGCGACAGCCGTGACCACGTTGGTCTGCGCCGGAGTCCTCGTAGCCACGTCAGGAACTGGCCAGACTTCCGCCCGGGAGCCGGTCGGCAGCTCGCCCACTCCGGTTCCCCGTGCGCGCTCCGCACCGACTCAGCCGGCGGCGCTCAGGGTGGTCGCTCTTGGTGACTCCGTCACCTCCGGGACCGCCTGCGGCTGCAGCGCGTTCCCGGCTGTCTACGGCGGCCTTCTGGGTCGACGGACGGGCTCACGGGTCACTGTCGACAACCGTGGTGTCAGCGGACTCGATTCTGCCGGGCTCCTGGAGCAGCTCGACCAGGCGGATTCCGCAACCGCGCGTGCGGTGGCGGGCGCGGACATCGTCCTGCTCACCATCGGGGCGAACGACTTCGGCGACCATCACGACGAGGTCACCGCAGCGAGATGCGCCCGGGTCGCCGGTGGTGACTGCGTGAGCGACGAGCTCGAACAACTGTCCGGGAACCTGGACCGGATCCTGACCAGGGTCCGGGCCCTGCGAGCCGCCAGAGCCACCACAGTGCTCGTCACCGGGTACTGGAACGTCTACGAGGACGGAGCGGTTGCGCGTCAGGCCTTCCCGCCGGCGGGTGTGGCCGCCTCGGTCGAGCTCACTCGCCGGGTCAATACGGTTGTCGCGGCGGTCACCGCGTCGCACGGGGCGGCGTTCGTCGATCTGTTCGGACCGTTCGAGAAGCGTGGCGTGGAGGTCACCGGCCTGTTGGCCGCCGACGGCGATCATCCGAACGCTGCTGGCCATCAGCTGATCGCTCAGGTGTTGGCGCAGGCCGGGTTGCCCAAACTACCCACGCGCTGACTGCTGATGCCCTGGGTGCCAGGCCACCAACGGGTGCGTCGCGGGCCGGTGAACAGGCAGGCCCAGTTGGCCACAGAGCCAGGGGAAGACGTTCGCGAAGGCCGCAGCTGCGAACTGCCAGGTGTGGCCGCCCGGCAAGACAACCACCTGGGAAGCAATATGGACCTTGCGGCCGACGCCGAAGAGTTGCCATGCCTCCTGGGTGTGCAGCCGTTCCATCTGGCCGTCCAGGAACCGGCCCGTCAGAGCCGGGTAGCGACCGTGCCTGGTCATCACGGTCAATGGATCATGTGCGGCCCAGGCGGCCACCGAGCCGCCGTACAGGTTGGCGATGGTCTGTGCCTTGTCTCCCGTGTTCGGCGTCAGGTCGCCGGAGATGTCGACGAAGTGGCCGAAGGTGGTCGGATGCTCGACCGCCAGACCCACGGCGCAGGTCCCTCCCATCGAGAACCCGGCCACCGCCCAGGCACGCGGATCTCGCGACGCGCCGAAGGTCGTGCTCATGAACGGGGGGATGTCGCGGACCAGGTGATCCTCGGCCATCCCATGCGGGCCGTTCACACACTCGGTGTCGTTGCCGAACGAGGCCGTGGCGTCGACGAACGCCAGGATCGGGGCGAGGCCGTGGTGCAGTACGGCATAGGCCTGGCTGGTCCGGACCGCGTCGCCGATTCGGACCCAGTTCTCTGGCTTGGCATGCTCGGCGCCGATCATCTCCACCACAGGCAGCGCCGGGCGGTGAGATCCCCGGAACCACGCGGGCGGGAGGTAGACCAGTTCCTGGCGGTGACGGAACCCGCTGGGAGTCGCCGGGATGGTGACGCCGACCAACTCACCCTCGCGAGCCCCCTGGGGATATGCATTGCGGATCTGCGAGAGAGACATCTGTCCGGGCGGTTGCTGCCCCTGCAGGCCGGCGACGGCAGCTCCGACGGTGGGGTAATAGCCGATGAACTGGTTGACGGAATTGGCGCAGACCGCCAGTGCGAGCCCGGCGGCCAGAACCGCTGTCAGCCGCTGCGGCCACCGCGCGCTGGTCCAGCCGAGTGCCAGTACGAGCAGCGCGCAGAACGCTACTGCGAACCAGACCCAGACAGACATGGGCAACGGGTCGGTGATACCTGCTGCGTGAGCGCCGACGGTTGCGGCCAGGAGACCGCCAAGGATCGTGGCCGCGACGATGACCGGTACCCGGCGGGTCCGCCAGTGGAAGTCGCGCCAGCCGACGGCCAGTACCAAGGCGGCGGCCGCGGAGAGCTCCATCACCCTCGGCAGCCAGCCGCTGAGCAGCGATACCTCTGGGACCATCTCCCCCTCCATGATCGTGGCCCCGGATCACCGGCGCTCCGTCGTACCAGCAGCCGCCAGTATGCACAGGATCCGCTGAGAACCAACTGAGCGCGACGCCACCGAACCCGCAGGACCAGTCCGCGTCGCTGATCAGCTTGGGCGAACCCTCCAGAACCAGCGCCGAGTTGGGCGGGATGGTGACATCCCTACGCCGCCCTACGCCGCGTCAGACGCGAGATCGTCTTCGTTGAGCCGGGTAGCAGTCCGCCGCGACAGTTGCTTGGCAGCCATGATCTCGGGGTCTCGAGGGTCCAGTGGAAGCTCCGGCTGCACCTGCCCGCGCCGGCGTGCGCTGGCCGTCGGGCGCTTCTTGGTGATCCGTATCTGTGACATCTCTAGCCCCTCCTGTGGTTCGGGTCTTGTCGATCATTACCGTCAAGGGTCCCCGTCGGAGCGGCCCGGTGTCGTCACGGCCAGCACCCGCGCAGGCCTCCGGCGGGCCGCCATCCGGGGTACCGGCTAGCCGGAATGTCGAACTGCGTCGTTGGCCGCTGCACACGTTCCGCACGTGTGTGGTCGCGGAAACGAGCCGTGCGTCGCGTGTTTACGGGACACTAGCCGGGCAGACGCCGGCCGTCGTTCACGGCAGGTGGCCGAGGACCCGGCTGATCCCCAGCACCGACAGCTCCGACTTCGCCAGGAATCCGGCCGCCGGGCTTTCGGCGAGCAACTCGGTATAGTCCGATTCGGCGCGCGCCGAGATCATGATCACTTCGGCGTTGCCGCTCTGACCGTCCCGGGCCAGGAGCCGGGGAAGGTCAAAGCCGCTCTCCTCCCCGAGCCCGATGTCGACGAGGATGACGTCCGGCCGTAGCGCGCGGGCCTGGCGGAGCCCCTCGGCGATGTTCGAGGCCATGCCCACGACCGTCACGCCCTCTCGCTGCAGAAGAATGCTCGCCGCCTGGAGGAAGGCATCGTTGTCGTCAACAAGCAAGCACTGCAGCGGCATTGGAACACGGTGGCAGGGATTCGGCGCCGCCGCAATGCAGCCAGCAGGAATTCCGCCGCGTTTGAGGCGCCTTCGGCCCTCAGAGCGAGTACTCGCAGGGTCTGGACAGCCGTCGCCCTGCCTTGTCGGCCCGCTGAGCAGCGGGCTACCGTCGGCGTTATGAACGCGCCAGACACCGGCGCCGACGCTGGCAATGCCGCCGATGCGGGGGCGGGCCATGATCCACCCGACCTGACACGGTTGCTCCAGCTTGCCGATGAGCAGGCCGCGCTGCGGCGGGTGGCCACGCTGGTAGCCGACGGCGCTCGGCCGGCCGAGGTGTTCACCGCGGTCGCTGATGAACTCAACCACCTGATCGGTGCCGAGGCGACGTTCGTCTCCCGCGTTGATCACCCTTCCGAGGGGAACGGGCTGCTTGAGGCGTACATCACCGTCGTGGGGTCCTGTGGCCGGTTAAGCGATCAAGTACCGGTCGGTTTCCGGCTGAAGCTGCTACCCGGGATGATTCAGACTGCCGCGCTCCGCACCGGGCGCCCGGCCCGGAGCAATGGCGAACTGCTGGCGAAAGGCCCGTACGGCGCCTGGGTCGCCCGGCTGGGCATGCGGGCGGGGGTGGCCACGCCCATCGTGGTCGGGGGATGCCAGTGGGGCGTGACGGTGGCCGCGACCTCGCAGGAGGACTTCCCGGCCGGCACCGAGGCGCGCATGGCGGGCTTCATGGAGCTCGCCGGGACGGCGATCGCCAACGCTCAGGCCCAGCAAGTAGCCCGCGAACTCGCGGACACCCAGGCGGCCCTCCGTCGCCTGGCCATGCTGGTCGCGCGGGGCGCACCGCCCGAGGCGGTGTTCGCGGCCGCGACCAGAGAGGCTCTGCGACATTTCGGTAGCGGCACCGCCAGGATGGTCCGGTACGAGCTCGACGGAACGGTGACGCTCCTCGCCAACGAAGGCACGACAGGCCCCCACGTGCGGGTCGGGGAACTCTGGGAGGGCTATCCGCCGACCGGGCTGACAGCGACCGTCCGGCGTACCGGCCAGGC
>JAWWOY010001045.1:0-4330 GCA_033851195.1 Kribbellaceae bacterium
GCGGAGAAGGTGCCTTCGACCGAGCTGATACCGGCCGGGAGCAGCGACGTACGGCGTTCGGTCACTGCCCGGACGGCGCCTTCGTCGAGTTGCAGGCGGCCTTGGCCGGAGGTGGCGTGGGCGAGCCACAGCAGCCTGGTTTTGCGGCGGCGGCCGGTCGGGTGGAAGAGGGTGCCGACGGGCTCACCGCGGAGGGCCTGCGTGACGCGACCGGCGGAGGTCAGGACGACCGGGATCCCTGCCTCGGTGGCGATCGCGGCTGCTTCGACCTTGGTCTGCATGCCACCGGTGCCGACGCCTGACGAACCCGTACGACCGATCTTCAGCGGAACCAGGTCAGCCGGTCCACGAACGTCCGTCAGCATCGTCGTACCGGCCTTGCGCGGGTCGCCGTTGTACAGGCCGTCGACGTCGGAGAGCAGCAGCAACAGGTCGGCGTGCACCAGGTGACTGGTCAGCGCTGCCAGCCGGTCGTTGTCGCCGAAGCGGATCTCGGTGGTGGCGACGGTGTCGTTCTCGTTCACGATCGGTACGACGCCGAGCTCCAGCAGGCGGGCGAAAGTCCGGTACGCGTTGCGGTAATGGCTCCGGCGGGTGACGTCGTCGACGGTGAGCAGCACCTGGCCGACCTTCAGACCGTGCGAGGCGAAAGCATCGCTGTAGCGCGCCATCAGCAAGCCTTGGCCGACTGAAGCGGCGGCCTGTTGGGTGGCGAGGTCGCGTGGGCGGGAGCGGAGGCCCATCGGAGCCAGGCCGGCCGCGATTGCGCCGGACGAGACCAGCACCACCTCGGTGCCCTCGACCCGGCGGGCTGCGATCGCATCGACCAGCAGGCGCAGGCGTTCCAGGTCGATCAGGCCGCGCTGGGTCAAGGACGACGAGCCGACCTTGATCACGATCCGGCCGGCGCCGGTGACCTCAGTCCGCCCGCTCACGAAGCCCGCCCGGTCATGCGCCCCGGGTCCCGTTGCCCGCTTCGAGGTTGGACTCCGCTTCGAGGTCGGACTGGGCTTCGAGCTCGCGGGCCTGCTTGCGGGCCAGCTTCTCCGCAGCCTTCTGGGCAGCCTTCGCCTCGGCCGGGCTGAGGTCGACCTCGTCCTCGACCCAGCCCTGGGCGTACTCGGACAGGTCGGCCGGGGTCTCGACCGCGCCCGCCTTGAACGCGTGGTACTCGGAGTCCTTCTCGCGGCGACGCTGGACGGCCGGGCGCGGCTCCTCCAGCCGGTGGTCCTCACCGCGCCGGGCCAGGATCTCGGCACCGGCTTGTACCTCGGGCGCGAAGTCGAAGACCACCGCGTTCGGTCCGTCTCCGATGATCACCTCGTCGCCCTCGAACGCGCCGAGGCTGAGCAGTTCCCGCTCGACGCCGAGCCGGTTCAGCCGGTCGGCCAGGTACCCGGTCGCCTCGGCGTTGCCGAAGTCGGTCTGCCGGACCCAGCGCTCGGGCTTCTCGCCCTGCACCAGCCAGGACCCCTCGGGCGTCTTCTTGACCTTGAACTCGACGCCGCCGGTCGCCTGCGGCCGGATGATGATCCGGGTGGTGTCCGGCTTCTCGGCCTCCTCGCGGCGCTTCCTGACGATCTCGGCCATCGCGAACTTCAGCCCGTCCAGGCCCTCGTGGCTGGCGGTGGAGATCGAGAACACCTTGAGGCCGCGCTGCTCCAGCTCGGCGGTCACCATCGCCGCGATCTCCTTGGCGTCCGGCACGTCCACCTTGTTCAGCGCAACCAGCCGCGGCCGGTCCTCCAGGCCACCGTGCGCGGCGAGCTCCGCCTCGATCACGTCCAGGTCGCTGAGCGGGTCACGGCCGGGCTCGTACGTCGCGCAGTCGACCACGTGCACCAGGGCCGCACAGCGCTCGACGTGCCGCAGGAAGTCGTGGCCGAGGCCACGGCCCTCGCTGGCCCCCTCGATCAGACCCGGTACGTCGGCCACGGTGAAGGTGGTCTCACCGGCGACGACGACACCGAGGTTCGGGATCAGGGTGGTGAAGGGGTAGTCGGCGATCTTCGGCCGGGCCCGGCTGATCGACGCGACCAGCGAGGACTTGCCCGCACTGGGGAAGCCGACCAGGCCGACGTCCGCGACGACCTTGAGCTCAAGCACGATCGTGCGCTCTTCGCCGTCCTCGCCCAGCAGGGCGAACCCGGGAGCCTTGCGGGCGGAGGTCGCCAGCGCGGCGTTGCCGAGACCGCCCTTGCCGCCCTGGGCCGCGACGAACTCGGCACCCGGGCCGACGAGGTCCGCCAGCAGTTCGCCTTCCGGCGTACTGATGACGGTGCCGTCCGGGACGGGCAGGATGACGTCGCCACCCTTGCTGCCGGCCTGGTGATCACCCTTGCCCTGCGCACCGTTCGTCGCGGAGCGGTGGGCGGAACGGTGATAGTCCACCAGGGTGGTCAGGTCCGGGTCGACGCGCAGGATGACGCTGCCACCGTCACCGCCGTTACCGCCGTCCGGGCCGCCGAGCGGCTTGAACTTCTCCCGGTGCACCGAGGCGCAGCCGTTTCCGCCGTTGCCACCGGTGACATGCACCGTGACCCGGTCGACGAAGCTGGGGATCGCCATCGGTATCTACTCCTGCACTTTGGTACTGATTCCAGCACGTGGTCGCGCTGGACAAAGCCGAAGGGCGGGTCGCGATATTCCGCGACCCGCCCTTCGGAAAGGCTCTGTAGCGGTGTTACTCCGCCGGAGCCGGCACGATGTTGACGACCCGGCGCCCGCGACGGGTGCCGAACTCGACCTTGCCCTCGGCCAGCGCGAACAACGTGTCGTCGCCGCCACGGCCGACCAGGCTGCCCGGGTGGAAGTGGGTGCCACGCTGGCGGACGATGATCTCGCCGGCGTTGACCAGCTGGCCGCCGAACCGCTTCACGCCGAGGCGCTGGGAGTTGGAGTCGCGACCGTTACGGGTGGACGCTGCGCCCTTTTTGTGTGCCACTTCGTCAGCTCACTTCTTCTTCGCGTCGATCGCGGTGACCTTGACCTGGGTGTAGTGCTGGCGGTGCCCCTGGCGCTTGCGGTAACCGGTCTTGTTCTTGTACTTCAGGATGTGGATCTTCGGGCCCTTGGTCCGGCCGAGAACCTCGGCGGACACAGCAACCTGGGCAAGCGCCGCGGCATCGGCCGTCACGCTGTCGCCGTCGACAAGGAGGATTGCGGACAGCGAGACAGTTTCGCCGACCTGGTCCGTCAAACTGTCGATCTCGATGACATCGCCGACGGCGACCTTCTGTTGGGTGCCGCCACTGCGCACAATCGCGTACACCGTGGATCTCGCTCTCTGCTTGTTCGGAGTCATTACCTGACCTGCAC
This sequence comes from Kribbellaceae bacterium, assembly GCA_033851195.1. Taxonomy (GTDB): domain Bacteria; phylum Actinomycetota; class Actinomycetes; order Propionibacteriales; family Kribbellaceae; genus Kribbella. Next base: position 3,319 of record JAWWOY010001045.1, read on the forward strand.
GGACCTACACGTGCGGCCCACACAAAGGAGGCACGCGAAACGCGCGCCGAAGGTCAAGAGTACGGCGCGCGTCGCGAGTGGGTCAAACCGGGGTAACAGCCAACTCGGGCGCATCGGCCCGGCTGTCGCCTTCGTCACTGTCAGCGCGGCGGTTACTGCCGTTCGAGCGGCTGTTCCGCCGCCTGCGACCGGTCCCGTTCTTCTCGGCGCCGTTCTGGTCTGAGCCGCTCTGGTCCGGGCCGCTCCGGTCCGTCTCGTGCTGGTCCGCCTCGTGCTGGTCCCTGTCGTGCTGGTCCGTGTCGTGCTGGTCGTGATGGTGCTGGTCGTGATGGTGCTGGCCGGCGCCCGTGCTGGCCGCGGCGATCTCCGCGAGCCGCTGGGCGGCGTCGTTCGACGGCTCCGGCTGCTGGTCCTCGACCGAGTCTCCCCGGCCGCGGCCCTTGCCCCGGCCCCGGCCGCTGCGCGAGCTCTTGGTGGCCTTCCCGCCACCCTCGCCCCCGCCACTGCCACTGCCGCCACCGTCGCCCCCGCCGTTGCCCTCGCCACTGCTCTTGTTCTCGCCGCCACCGTTGGCGCCGCGACCCCGGCCGGACTCGCCGTCAGAGCGTCGCTTGGCATCCCGCGGCTCGTCATGCACGATCAGCCCGCGGCCACCGCAGTGGTCGCAGTTCTCGCTGAACGCCTCGAGCAGGCCGGTACCGATCCGCTTGCGGGTCATCTGGACCAGGCCGAGCGAAGTGACCTCTGCCACCTGGTGCTTGGTCCGGTCCCGGCCCAGGCTCTCCACCAACCGGCGCAGCACCAGGTCCCGGTTCAGCTCCAGCACCATGTCGATGAAGTCGATCACGATGATGCCGCCGATGTCGCGCAGCCGGAGCTGGCGGACGATCTCCTCGGCCGCCTCCAGGTTGTTCTTGGTGACGGTCTCCTCGAGGTTGCCGCCGGAGCCGGTGAACTTGCCGGTGTTGACGTCGACGACCGTCATCGCCTCGGTGCGGTCGATGATCAGCGA
>JAWWOY010001049.1:0-3995 GCA_033851195.1 Kribbellaceae bacterium
CGGTGCATACACGATCCATATGTCGCGCCCGGGATAATGAGCAGATGCGAGTGCTGCTGGTCGAGGATGAGCAGCCGCTGGCCGGCTATATCGCGGTCGGGCTGCGCAAGCACGGCTTCGCCGTGGACCTGGCGCAAGACGGCCAGACGGCGCTGGACAAGTCTGCGCTCGCGCCTTACGACGTGGTGGTCCTAGATCGGGATCTGCCGGTGTTGCACGGTGACGCGGTCTGCCGGCACCTGGCGCGGCAGGGCACGGCGCGCATCCTGATGCTCACCGCGTCCGGTGCGGTCGAGGACCGGGTCGACGGGCTCAGCCTGGGCGCCGACGACTATCTGGGTAAGCCCTTCGCGTTCTCGGAGCTGGTCGCGCGGGTGCAGGCGCTGGCACGGCGCAGCATCCCGGCCCGGCCGCCGGTGCTGAGCTGCGGCGATGTGGTGCTCGACCCGGCCCGGCGCACCGTCGAGCGTGCCGGACGGCTGCTGCACCTCACTCCCAAGGAGTTCGGGGTCCTCGAGCTGCTGCTGGCCGCCGCCGGCGTGGTCGTGAGCGCGGAGACATTGCTGGACAAGGTCTGGGACGAGCACGCCGACCCCTTCACCAACGCGGTGCGCATCACCGTCGGGACGCTGCGCCGCAAGCTCGGCGACCCGCCGCTGATCGAGACGGTGACCGGCGTCGGCTACCGGATCGGGTCATGAAGTCGGCGCGGCTGAGCGCCCGCGGCCGGCTCACGATCCTGTCCACTGTGCTGGTTGTGGTGTCCGGCGTCGCGCTGGCGAGCCTGACCTACTTCCTGATGCGCCGCAACCTGGACCACCGTCTGGTGCACATCGAGGTTACGACGTCCGGTAGTGGGGGAGAGCTCCCGCGGCTGCAGGATCTGGTGCCCGAGATCGCCGGGCGGATGCAGGCGGAGACCCTGACCGAGCTGCTGACTCAGGCGGCGGTCGCGCTGGCGGTGGTCACCCTGCTGGCCACGATGCTGGGCTGGCTGGTGTCCGGGCGGGTGCTGCGGCCGATCCGTTCGATCTCGTCGACCGCTCAGCGGCTCTCGGCCGAGAACATGTCCGAACGAGTGCCGGTCGACCGGCCGCCAGACGAGCTCGCCGCGCTAGCCGGCACCATCAACGGGATGCTCGACCGCATCCAGCAAGGTGTCGCCGAACGCGATCGGGTGCTCGACAGTCAGCGGATGTTCACCGCCAACGCCGCCCATGAGCTGCGGACACCGATGACGACGATGCGTACCGCCATCGACGTCACCCTCGACGGCGAGCCCAGCAGGGCCGAGCTGCTGACCATGGCCGAGGACATCAGGGCTGCGATCGGTCAGAGCCAGCGCACGCTCGACGGGCTGCTGGCGCTCGCGCACAGCCAGGCCTCCACCGGCAAGCGGCGTCGTGTCGACCTCGCCGATGTCACGGCGGGCATCGTCGACGGCGCAGTCGAGGAGGCCGCGGCCCGCGACGTCACGCTGCGCACAGACCTGCGACCCGCGCCCGTCAGAGGCGACCCCGTCCTGCTCGAACGCATGGCGGGAAACCTGGTGGACAACGCGCTGCGCTACAACCATGCCGGCGGCGACATCAGCGTCACCGCCGGTACTCAGGCCGAATGCGCGTTCCTGCGAATCACCAACACGGGCCGGCTGATCGCCGCCGATGAGGCCGAAAGCCTGCTGGAACCATTCGTGCGGGGCAGGGCCAACCGCACGCGGGCCGACGGCGGCGCCGGTCTGGGCCTGTCGATCGTGCGCGCCGTCGTCGTCGCGCACGGCGGCGAGATCTCGACCGAAACCCGTCCCACAGGCGGCTTGGAGATCACGATCCGCCTTCCCCGCGCGCTCCGGCTCTAGGAGTCTGAGGGTCTGTATGGCCGAATTCAGGCGACGGAGCGGCGGGGGAGGGCTAGTCGGGTGTGCAGAGTGAGCATGTGCTGGACGCAGCTGTCCCAGTCGTAGTGCTCAGCCCGGCGCCGCGCCGCCGCCCGGCGGAGGTGTTCGGGTTGGGCGGCCAGGTCGAGGACGGCGTCGGCCAGTAGGTCGGCCTGGGCGGGCGCCCACCGTCCGCAGTCCGAGTCGATCAGTTCGCGGGCGCCGCCAGTGGCCGCCGTGACCACCGGGGTTCCCGCCGCCAGCGCCTCCAGTACGGCGAGGCCGAACGTCTCGCCCGGGCAGACAGACAGGGCGATGTCGGCCGCGGCGAGATGACGGGCCAGGGTCTGCCGCCCGTCGACGTACCCGTGGAAGACGACCGGGGCACGCCCGGCGATGGCAACGAGTTCGTCCAGGTGCGGTCCTGAACCGTAGACATCCAGCCGGACCGGTACGCCGCGCCGGTGTAACTCGACGGCGGTCGCGACGGCCAGGTGCGGGCTCTTCTCCCGGGACAGCCGGCCCGCGTGCACGAGCTTCAGTACGCCGTCATCGGCCGGGCTGCTCAGCGACGGGTGGAAGGTCTCCAGGTCGACGCCTAGAGGGATCCGCACCAGCGGCGTGGCAGTCTTGTCGAACTCTTCCGCGGCGTAACGCGAGGTCACCACGATGGCGTCGAACGTCCGGCCCAGCAGCCGGTACAGCGCGCCTACTCCAGCGGCCACGCCGAATTGCCGGCCGGTGCGTAGCGACAGCATGGCGTCGAGGCGTTCGTGGCTGAACAGCACCGAGCCGATCCCGTTCTTCCTGGCCCATCGTGCGACCGGGAGCAGGGTGGACTTGTCCGAGATCTCGACCGTGGTCGGCCGGAACCGTTCCAGTACCTCGATCACCCGCCAGGGCTCGGCGATGATCCGGTAACTGCCGCCGACCTTAGGTGCCCGCATCCGGACGGCGGCGCCGAAGGCGGTCTCGGTGACGCTGTCGCGTTCGCCCGGAGTGATCAGGATCCGTTCGGCGCCGGACTCGCAGTAGCCCTGGCCGAGGTGGGCGATGGCTGTCCGCATTCCGCCGGAGGTCGGCCCGACAAAGTTGGCGAGCTGCGCGATCCGCAACGTCATGCGGCCCGCCGAACGGCTGCAACTTCGCGCAGCACCTCGGCGTAATGCCGATCCACCAGGTCGTCCACCACGGCCGGCCAGGTTCGGTGCTGGACCCGCAGGTGCCCGGCCGCGGCCATGGCTACCCGGCTCCCCGGATCCGCCAGCAGCTGTGCGACCGCCTCCCGGAGTGACCCGGTACGCCGTGGTTCGAACAGCAGGCCGGTCTCGCCAGGACGGATCAGGTCGAGCGGTCCGCCGGAGGCTGGTCCGACCGTGGCGACGCCCGAAGCCTGGGCCTCCTGGATGGTCTGGCAGAAGGTCTCATGCTCGCCGGTGTGCACGAACACGTCCAGGCCGGCGAAGACCGTCGCGAGGTCGGCGCCGCGGCGCATCCCCAGGAAGGTTGCGTCCGGCAAGGAATTCTCCAGGGCCAGCCGGTCCGGGCCGTCACCGATCACCACTACCCGGCAGCCGAGTCCGCTCAGCTCGGTCAGCCGGCGTACCTGCTTCTCCGCCGCCAGCCGGCCGACGTACCCGACGATCGGTCGCCCGTCGGGCGAGATCTCGCGCCGCCACTGCTCGTCGCGGTGGGCGGGATCGAAGAGGTCGAGGTTGACGCCGCGGCCCCAGTGGTGCACGCGGGGCACACCGGCCTGGACCAGTTGCGCCATCGCGGAGGATGACGGCGCCAGCGTCCGGTCGGCGCGGGAGTGCACCCGGCGGACCCAGGCCCAGACGCCGCGGTCGGCGCGGACCGCCCACGGGTACTGCCGGGCGAAGCCGGCAACGTCGGTCTGGAACACCGCGACCGTCGGCAGCGCGAGCCGGCGCGCGCTGCGCAGCCCGTAAGCGCCGAGCACGAATGGCGAGGCCAGGTGCACCAGGTCCGGCGCGAACTCGGCCATCGCACGTTCGATCGCCGGATCGGGCAGCCCGACCGGGAACTCCTTGTAGCCAGGGATGCCGAAGCTGCGGGCCCGGATCACCCGGACGCCGTGGTAGCTGTCGGGACCGGG
>JAWWOY010001051.1:0-5006 GCA_033851195.1 Kribbellaceae bacterium
GCCGTGCTGGGCGACGGTTCGTCCCTCTACGCGATCCAGGGCCTGTGGAGCGCTGCGCGTTACGCGTGCGGCGTCCTCTTCATCGTCCTCACCAACGGCCGCTACGCGATCATGGACCGGCTTGCCGCTGATGCCGGGGGCAAACCGCCCTGGCCTGCCTTCACCGACATCGACATCGCCGCGCTGTCCCGGTCGCTGAACTGCCCGGCTCGCCGCATCAGCTCGTACACCGAGCTCATCAGCACGCTCGACGACGTCGTGCCCGCCCTCGCCACCCGGACCGAGCCGTTGCTGCTCGACATCTCGGTGGTCCCCGACGAACAGACCACCCAGCCCGGAGGGAACCAATGAGCTTCCTTGACCAGAGCACCTGGCACGCCGCTGTCTACAGCGACGGATGGGTCAAGCCCACCGGCGGCGACGCCGCCGTGACGGCACCGGCCACAGGCAAGGAGATCGGCCGGATCGGCAGCGCGAACGCCGCCGACGTCGCCCGTGCCGCTGGCCGCGCGGCCGAGGCGCAGCGCGCCTGGGCGGCGCGGCCCTACCTGGAGCGGGCCGCGGTTCTGCGACGGGCCGGCCAGCTGTGGGAAGAGCACGCCGCCGAGGTCGGCGCCTGGCTGGTGCAGGAGGCCGGGTCGATTCCGCCGAAGGCCGGCGTCGAGACGGATACCGCGGCGCAGGAATGCTACGAGGCCGCCGCGCTAGCCTCGCAAGCCATCGGGGAGATCATCCCCAGCGCCCAGCCGCGCCTGAGCCTGGTCCGGCGCCTGCCGATCGGAGTCGTCGGCGTCATCTCGCCGTTCAACTTCCCGCTGATCCTGGCCATCCGCTCGGTGGCGCCGGCGCTCGCCCTCGGCAATGCCGTCGTACTGAAGCCCGATCCTCGCACCGCGGTCTCAGGAGGTGTTTCGATCGCCCGGATCTTCGAGGAGGCCGGACTGCCCGACGGGGTGCTGCACGTACTCCCGGGCGGTGCCGACACGGGGGAGGCGCTGGTCACCGACCCGCACGTCCGGGCGATCAGCTTCACCGGGTCGAGCGCCGCGGGCAGGCGGGTCGGGGAGTTGGCCGCCCGGCATCTGAAGCGTGCGCACCTGGAGTTGGGCGGGAATTCGGCGCTCATCGTGCTGGCCGATGCCGACCTCGACCTCGCCGCCTCGGCGGGCGCATGGGGGTCGTTCCTGCACCAGGGCCAGATCTGCATGACCACCGGGCGGCACCTGGTCCACGAGAGCGTCCTCGAGCCCTACCTCGAGCGCCTTGCGGAGAAGGCCGACCACCTGCCGGTCGGCGATCCTGCCGAGGAGCAGGTGGCGCTCGGGCCGATCATCGACGAGCGCCAGCGGGACAAGATCCACGCACTGGTGACGGCCAGCGTCGACACGGGAGCCCGGCTCGTTGCCGGTGGCACCTACCAGGATCTCTTCTACCGCCCGACCGTGCTCGCCGACGTCACGCGGACCACGCCGGCGTACGTCGAAGAGGTCTTCGGCCCGGTCGCACCTGTGATCAGCTTCAGGGACGTCGACGAGGCCGTTTCGCTGGCCACAGACACCGAGTACGGGCTTTCCCTCGGCATTCTCGGGAAGGACGTGATGGCTGCTCTGGCCATCGCCGAACGGATTCCGAGCGGCATCGTCCACATCAACGACCAGACGGTCGGGGACGAGGCGGTGGCGCCCTTCGGAGGAGTCGGTGCCTCGGGGACCGGATCGCGGTTCGGCGGTGGGTCGGCCAACGTGGAGGCGTTCACCGAGGCCCAATGGCTCACGATGCAAGGAAAGATCCAGCAATACCCGTTCTGACCCGGCAGAGGGCATAGCCAGATGCGATACCGCCAGATAGGGGTCCATGGATGAACACAAGAAACACCGCAACCCGCGGGAGTGCGTCACGATCTGCCCGGCGCGGCCGCAGGATCGGAGTCGCGCTCGCGGCGCTGGTCCTGACCGCGGCGTCGGCGTGTGGATCCGGTAACGCCGCAGTCAGCGAAGGCGAGCCCGTCCTGGTGTCGGTCTCGATCGCCGCTCCGTCGGCCGGTCCGGTCTACCTCGCCAACGCCCTCGGCTACTTCAAGGACGCAGGCCTGAACGTCCAGGTCAAGGAGATCGCCAACGCCTCCTTGCAGATTGCCACGGGTCAGGTCAAGTACGGGCTGGTCAACACCAGCACGCTCATGCAGTCGGCGTCAAAGAACATCGGTCTGCAGGCCGTCTGCGTCACGCAGGTCGATCCCTCGTACATCCTCGCCGTGAGCGACACCGTGTGGAAGAAGCGCGGGCTGACCGACTCCATGACGTTGAAGGAGAAGCTGGCGGCGCTCAAGGGCGAGCAGATCACAGCGGTCGGAGGGGGGACCACCAACCCTGGCGCGAAGCTGCTGCAGGCCCTCCTCCAGAAGAACGGACTGCCCGCGGACACGATCGGGGTGCTGTCGATGACGTCGAGCTCGGCGGCGACCGCTTCGTTCAAGAACGGCCAGGTCGGGGTCATCTTCCAGCCGCAGCCTCAGCCCGACCAGGTGCTGTCCCTGGTGCACGGCAAGATTCTGTACAACACCGGCAACTCTCCGCTGTTCGCCGAGATGGACAACGTGCCGTGGTCGACCCTCGCGACGTCGGCGAAATTCGCCCAGGCGAACCCGGACCTGACTGCCAAGATGTGCACCGCCATCGGCAAGGCCAACGACTATCTCGACAAGAATCCGGTGCAGGCGGCCGAGCAGCTGAAGAATTCCATGCCTACCGATCTCACGATCCTCAAGGACAGCATGCCGACGTACAAGTGGGCGCCGGCCGGAAAGATGAGCGAGGCGGATTTCGCCCGCGGTGTCGAGGTGCTCAGCTCGATGGGCATGTTCGCCAAGGTGTCGCCGGAGCAGGTCAAGGCGGCCTACACGACGGCCCACCAGAAATGACGTTCGAGCACGGCGAACCCGAAGGCCGTGACGAGCCGGGAAGGAAGGGCAAGCCGATGACGGAGCAAGGCAGCCTCGTCGTAGACAGACCAGCCGTTGTCACGGGCAACCTGTCACACCGATTCCAGAAACCTGACGGCGGCACCCTGAACGTCCTGGAGGACGTTTCGTTCACGGTCCGCGAGAAGGAGTTCTTCACGGTCGTCGGGCCGAGCGGCTGCGGCAAGAGCACGCTGTTGAACGTCGCTTCGGGGCTGCTGCGGCCGACGTCAGGCGACATGCGCCTGGTGAAGAGGGACCGCGACCTCAAGCAGGACGAGATCGGCTACATTACCCAGGACTCGAACCTGTTCCCCTGGCTGACGGCGGTCCAGAACGTCATGATGCCGCTGGAGATCCGGGGCGTGCCGAAGAAGGAACGCGTGGCGCGCGCTACCGAATGGCTGAACCTGGTGGGGCTGACCGGTTTCGAGAATCACTACCCGCGGCAGCTCTCGGGCGGCATGCAGAAGCGATGTTCCATCGCGCGGACCCTCGTCCACGAGCCCGAGGTATTGCTGATGGACGAGCCCTTCGGCGCGCTCGACGCGATCACGAAGGCGACCCTGCAGAAGACCGTCCTGGAGCTGTGGGAGAAGCGGCAGACATCGGTCGTCTTCATCACCCACGACCTCACCGAAGCCATCGCGCTCTCCGACCGGGTCGCCGTCATGACCGGCCGCCCTGGCCGCATCCGGGCCATCGTGGACATCGAGATCGAGCGCCCCCGTGATGTCTACAACATCACCGACCTTCCGTCTTTCAAGTCGCTGCGACGCGAGCTGTGGCAGTTGCTGGAACCCGAGCTGAAGTCCTGAGGAGGCAGTACAGCGATGACCGCGAATATGGATACCCTGCTCCGTGGCCACGGGCGAACGCCGCGTGGCTTCCCGGCCAAGCGCGACGGCGGGCCGGTCGGGAGCCCTCGGCGCCGGGCGACGATCGTCATGGTCACCCGGATCGCCTTCATTCTCTTCGTTCTCGCGGTGTGGCAGTTCCTCAGCGGCCGCGTGATCGAGGACTTCCTCATCAGCAACCCGATCGACGTGGGGGTGAAGCTGTTCCAGGTGCTCGGCGACCCCGCGATGCATCACAACATCCTGATCACCGGCGAGGAGCTCGTTCTCGGCTGGTCCTTGGGTTCCGTGGCCGGAGCCGTGGTCGGGTGGTGCATCGGAGCGGTGAAGTTCCTCGGCGAGGTCCTCGAGCCGATCATCGTCGCCGTCAACGGGATCCCGAAGGTCGCGCTGGCCCCGATGTTCCTGCTCTGGTTCGGCTTGGGCATCGGGTCGAAGGTTGCGATCGCCAGCATGATCGTGTTCTTCCTGGTCTTCAACAACGTCTACACCGGCATGCGGAACGTCCCGCGCGCCTTGGTCGACGTCGCGAAGGCGATGGGCGCGTCCCAGCTGTACATCGTGCGCAGGGTCGTCCTGCCGTCGGTCAGCGTGCCGCTGTTCGCCGCGCTGCGGGCCGGCGTCCCGATGGCCATGATCGGTGTGATCGCCGCGGAGTTCATCTCGGCCGACGATGGCCTCGGCCGCTACGCGATGGCGGCGACGCAGCAGTTCGACTCGGCCGGGCTCTTCGCCGCGATCGTCATCATCGTGGCGATGGTCGTCGCCGGTAGCGAAATCATCGGGATCTTCCAGCGGCGCGCGCTGGCGTGGCAGAACGACTGACGACCCCCCATCCCCTGAGCGACGAAAGGCTGGCCCATGCAGAAGCCGCATCTCCAGATCATCATCGGCAGCACCCGGCCCGGCCGCGCGGGTGCTGCCGTCGGTGGCTGGTTCTACGACGTCGCGGTGAAACACGACGCGTTCACGGTGGAACTCCTCGACCTGGCCACCATCGATCTCCCCCTCCTGAACGAGCCACATCATCCCCGCCTCGGCCGCTACGTCCACGACCACACGAAGCGATGGAGCGCGACGATCAGCGCCGGCGACGCGTTCGTGTTCGTCGTTCCGGAGTACAACCGCGGCTACAACGCCGCGACGAAGAACGCCCTGGACTACCTCTGCAAGGAATGGCGGCGCAAACC
>JAWWOY010000206.1:0-2909 GCA_033851195.1 Kribbellaceae bacterium
GCCCTGCATCGCCGCGGCTTCAATGCGCTGCCGGTGCACTTCCTGGGCAAGGCGGCCACGTTCAACCTGCTGTATGCGTTCCCGCTGCTGCTTCTCGGCGACGGCGCCGGCACGCTGAACACGCTGGCACGGGTGTTCGGCTGGGCGTTCGTGATCTGGGGGCTGGGCCTGTATTACTGGGCCGGTGCGCTCTATCTCGCACAGCTACGACACCTGATGAGGACGGTGCCACCGATCAGCCGATCACCCAGGTAACGACGGACTGCCCTGATCGCACTGCATGCAAGGATGGACCAGTGACGCTGCCTCTCCCCAGGCGACCCTCCGCACCCGAGCCCGGGCAGCGGAGGCTCGACGCGTCCATGTCCTTGCTGACCAACCTGATGGACCACCCGATCGACGAGGGGTACGCCGTGGCGGCCCGGGCGCGGGTTCCCGAGGCGGAACGGCCGCGTCGATCCCGGCCCCGGGTGATGCTGGTGGTGGCACTCGCCGTGCTCGGCTTCCTGCTCGCGGTGGCCGCATCGCAGAACTACCGCAGCGCACCGCAGTTGGAGAGCCAGCGCAAGCAGTTGATCGGCCAGATCAACCAGGCCAACGCCCGGATGACCGACCTGCGGGGCCAGCAGATGACGCTGTCCGGTGAGGTGCGGTCGCTACAGTCCAGCGGCCTCAGCAACTCGAGTTCGGGTGCCACCCTGCAGCAGCAGCTGAACAACCTCGAGTTGCAGACCGGCGCGGTAGCAGCCAGTGGACCCGGGCTGAAGGCGGTGATCGACGACGCGAAAGACACCAGTAAAGAAGGCCGGCTGCTCGACGTCGATCTGCAGCAGTTGGTCAACGGACTGTGGACCGCGGGCGCCGAAGCCATCTCGGTGAACGGTCACCGGCTCACCTCGCTCACCGCGATCCGTAGCGCCGGTAGTGCGATCACGGTCGACTACACCTCGTTGACCCCGCCGTATACGGTGCTTGCGATCGGTGAGACCGCGACCATGCCGGCCCGGTTCGCGCAGAGTTCAGGTGGCCAGTGGGTGCAGTATCTGGTCAGTAACTTCGGTGTCCGACTAGCGATCACGACGGAGGATTCCTTGCTGGTGCCAGCCGATGTGAGCATCGCACTGCGGTATGCGAAGGTGGGGGGCAGTCGATGATCGCTGTACTCGGCCTGGTGATCGGCGTGGTCCTTGGCCTGCTGGTCGCGCCCGCCGTGCCGGTGTGGGCGCAGCCGTATCTGCCGATCGCGGTGGTGGCGGCGCTCGACGCGGTATTCGGCGCGCTGCGGGCCTTCCTGGACGGGATCTTCGACGACAAGGTGTTCGTCGTCTCCTTCATCTCCAACGTGCTGATCGCGGCGCTGATCGTCTACCTGGGCGACCAGCTCGGCGTCGGCTCCCAACTGTCCACCGGAGTGGTGGTCGTTCTAGGTATCCGGATCTTCACCAACATGGCCGCGATCCGGCGGCACGTCTTCCGAGCATGAGTCGAGCATGAGTACTGAAAAGCCCTCCGAACCGACGCCGATGCCGAAGCAGAAGACGCCGAACCTGGCGCTGCGGCGGCTGCGGGCGGGCTTCCGGCCGTCCCGCGGCCAGGCGATCGTCGCTGTCGTGGTCGGTTTGGTCGCGTGCATAGCTGTGGTCCAGGTGCGGGTGAACCGGGCCGACGACGGTTATGCGAACGCCCGCCGCGAGGACCTGGTCACGATCCTGGACGGCCTGGGGCAGAGCACCCGCCGGCTGGAGAGCGAGATCACCGATCTCGAGACGCGCAAGAACGTCCTTTCGTCCAGTGCGGACAAGGCACAGACCGCACGCCAGCAGGCCGAGGAGCAGGTCCGGGTGCTCGGCATCCTGGCGGGCACGCTGCCGGCCCAGGGCCCAGGCGTCCGGATCACGCTGAAAGACCCGGTCGGCAAGATGACGTCCGGCAACCTGCTGGACGCGATCGAGGAACTGCGCGACGCGGGGGCCGAGGCGATCCAGATCGGGTCCGTCCGGGTGGTGGCCAGCACCGACCTGGTGGACGACGCTCCCGGGGTGAAGATCGACGGTCAGAAGCTCACGTCGCCGTACGTGATCCTGGCGATCGGCCAGTCCCACAACCTCTCCGCCGCGGCCAGCTTCCCGGGCGGTCTGGTCAGTGAGGTGACCGGTCCGCAGGTCGGCGGAACGGCCGAGGTGACCGAGCTGCCGAAGGTGCAGATCACCGCCTTGCACGCGCCTGACGAGCATCGTTACGCTCGCCCGGCGGCCAGCCCCACCAAATGACGTATCCCGAGTGAAACCTTGAGCGAAAGAGGACCACGGTGTACCCCGAAGACCTGAAGTACACGGCCGAGCACGAGTGGGTGAAGGCCGGCGACGGCCCGGCCCGGGTCGGTATCACCGACTTCGCGCAGGATGCGCTGGGCGACATCGTGTACGTGCAGCTCCCCGAGGTCGGTACGGCGGTGCGCGCCGGCGACTCCTGCGGCGAGCTGGAATCGACCAAGAGCGTGAGCGACTTGTTCGCCCCGGTGAACGGCACCGTCCGGGCCGTCAACGAGGCCCTGGCCGACCAGCCGGACCTGATCAACACCGACCCGTACGGCGAGGGCTGGCTGCTCGACCTCGACGTGGAGGACGAAGAGGAGGTCGAGGCGCTGATGGATGCCGAGACCTACCAGGGACAGCTTGCGCAGAACTGATAGGTTTACCAGACCTCAACCGCCGGTCGAGGGTTGAGGTCCGGGTCCTTCGTCCCGGGAGCACCAGTAACACACCGTCACACGGGGACACACAGAGACGTCGCCGGTCACCCGGCGATCTGGAGGATCACAGCATGCCGTTCTGCAACAATTGCGGGCACGAGAACCCCGAGGGCAGCCGGTTCTGCTCGCAGTGCGGAACCATGCTCCCCGGCGCCGA
>JAWWOY010000016.1:0-12280 GCA_033851195.1 Kribbellaceae bacterium
CCGGACCGGGTGTACTTCCCGGCCAGGGGTGAGACCAAGCTCGACCTGGTCAATTACTACCTGTCTGTCGGTGACGGCATCGTTCGCGCCCTGCGGGAGCGGCCTTGCATGTTGCACCGGTTCCCCTCCGGCGTCACCGGTGAGAAGGTCCACCAGAAGCGCCTGCCGCACGGTGCGCCGCCGTGGATGAACACGGTCCGCGTCCATTTCCCGCGGTACAACCGCGATGCCGACGAGTTGTGCGTCACCGAGATCGCCCAGGTGGTGTGGGCGGTGCAGATGTCGACCGTCGAGTTCCACCCCTGGAACTCGCGCTGCGCCGACACCGAGAAGCCAGACGAGTGGCGGATCGACCTGGACCCGATGCCGGACTGCCCGTTCGACCGGGTCCGGAAGGTCGCGCACGTCGCGCACGAGGTGCTCGACGACCTTGGCGCGGTCGGCTGGCCGAAGACCTCCGGCGGCTCGGGCATCCACATCTATGTGCGGATCAAACCCGAGCACGGCTTCGCCGACGTCCGGCGGGCTGCATTGGCATTCGCGCGCGAAGTAGAGCGGCGGGCACCGGAAGATGTGACCACCACCTGGTGGCGCAAGGACCGCGACCCGGCGAAACTCTTCGTCGATTTCAACCAGAACGCCCGGGACCACACGATCGCGAGCGCCTACTCGGTCCGCGGCAACCCCGAGGCGACGGTCTCGACACCGATCAACTGGGACGAGATCGACACCGTGAACCCGAAGGACTTCACCATTGCCACCGTGCCGGCCCGGTACGCCGAACTCGGCGACCTGCACGAGGGCATCGACGACAACGCCTACTCCCTCGACACCCTCCTCGAGTGGGCCGCCCGAGACGAACGCGAAGGCGCCGAGGCACCCCCTCCCCCCGAGGAATAACCCCTTACGTCCGAGGAACCTTGCGTTATAGCCCAAGGTCTTTCGGACGCAATGGCAGGAGGAGACGTCAGCGGCCGGCGAGGCCGTGGTGGAGGACGTCGGTGAGGAGGTCGACGGCCTCGTCGTCCGACAGGATGCGGCCGGAGGCGTCGCCGGTGACCAGCCAGTGGTACGCGAAGCCCTCGAGCAGAGTGTTCATCACCGAGATCTGGAGCAGCGGGTCCGGTTTCGGCTCGGGCAGGTACGCGAAGTGCTCGACCATGTGGACGTCGTCCGCGGCAACGATCTCCTGGAGTCGCCGGCCCAACTCCGGGGTCACCATCGCGGCCTGCCGCAGCGCGATCATCTCGGGGATGTGCGCCTGGTAGAACCGCCAGAACGCCGCGACGTGCCACCGGATCGAGTCACGCCGGCTGAAGTCCGGATCATGGGCCGGGTCGCCGTAGACGGCCTCGTCCACCGAGGCCCGCATGTCGGTGAGCAGCGCTTCGAGCAGTTCTTCCTTGCCGGCGAAGTGGTTGTAGAACGAGCCCGTCGACCGTCGGGCCGCGGCCGTGATGTCGGTGATCTTGGTGTTCAGATACCCGCGCTCGGCCCAGACCTCACGGGCCGCCTGCTTCAGCGCCGCCTCGGTTTCGGCCGCCTTCACCTGACGAGTCGTCGCCACCTTCGTGTCCGCCGCACCTGCGCTCGCGTCTGCCACCCGGGCACCTCCTTCTTGACATGGACCCTAGCGACGTTCATAGTGAATATGTATTCAGTGAATTATGATTCAGTTAACTGGAGGTCGCCATGAACGTCCTTATCGCCGGCGCCGGACCGACCGGCCTCACCCTGGCGATCGACCTGGCCCGGCGTGGTACCGGCGTACGGGTGATCGACAAGGCGCAGGAATACTTCAACGGGTCCCGCGGAGACGGGATCCAGCCGCGGACCCTGGAGGTCTTCGACGACCTCGGCGTGCTCGACGCGATCCTCGCGGCCGGGGCGCCGCTGCCGCTGATGCGGATCACGATCGGCGGCAGGGTCGTCGACGAGCGACGAATGAGCGTGCCGGTCGAGCCGACGCCGGACGTGCCATACCCGAACCCGTGCGTCCTCGGTCAGTCGCAGACCGAGGGCATCCTGCGCGCACGGCTCGAGGAACTCGGCGGCAAGGTCGAGCTCGCCACCGAACTGGTCGGCATCGAGCAGGATGACGACGGGGTGACGGCCTCCCTCTCGACCGGCGAGACAGTGCGCACCGACTATGTGGTGGGGGCCGATGGCGGTCGCAGCTTCGTCCGCAAGGCGCTCGGCATCGCGTTCGAGGGCGCCACCGACGAGTCGATCCGCATGCTGCTCGGCGATGTCAGCGCCGAGGGACTCGACCACGACTACGGCTACTGGTTCGCCGGCGCGGACAATCCAATGGCGGGCATCGCGCTCACTCCCCTGCCCGGCGGCGATCAGTTCCAGTTCGGTACGCCGCTGGACAACGACGACGTCGAGCCGTCCCTGGAGACCTTGCAGGGGTCGGTCGACAAGTTCGCCGGTCCGGGCGTTGTGAAGCTGAGCAACCTCACCTGGTCCACCGTCTGGCGGCCCAACGTCCGGCTGGCCGTGCGGTTCCGGGTCGGGCGGATCTTCCTCGCCGGAGACGCGGCTCACGTTCACCCGCCGACCGGTGGCCAGGGTATGAACACCGGAATCCAGGACGCGTACAACCTCGGCTGGAAGCTGGCCGACGGGCGTGAGGAAATCCTGCAGAGCTACGAGATCGAGCGCCGCACCAATGCCGCCCGGGTGCTCGGGATCAGCACGGACCTGATGCGCAAGCACCAGGAAGGCGACTCCGACGCGATGGATCGGGGCGAAGAAACCCAACAGCTGGACATCAGCTACCGCGCAACCGACGACACCGCACCCATCACCGTCGGGGACCGCGCGCCCGACGCACCCCTGCTCGATGCCGACGGCAACAAGCTCAGACTGTTCGATCTGTTCCGTGGTCCGCATGCCACCTTGCTGCATTTCGGCCCGGGCGGTGATTCGACCGCCTGCGAGGACAACCGGCGCGTCGTGACCGTCGTACGGGCAAGTCCGGAAGGCGGCGCCTTCGCGTCACCCGACGCGTTCACGGCCTACCACGCCGCCGAGGGCGACGAGGTCCTCATCCGTCCCGACGGGTATCTCGCCGCCATCACCAGTTCGGCTGCCTTTGCCTGATGTCCCGACGTAAGGTCCGAAGAACCTTGCGTCATGGCGCAAGGTTCTTCGGACGTAACGGCAGTGACGGGACCTCAGCCGGCGCGGGCGATCTGCTGCTGCACCTTGAACTCCAGGCCGTCGGCGACCGCCACGTAGACGTCCTGGTCGACCAGGTTGCCGTCGAGGCGCATCAGTCCGCGAGGGCTGTCGTAGAAGTGTCCGGTGGTCATCGCTGATACCGCATCGATGGCGATCGACCCGCTGACCTGACCTAGCCTGGCCAGGAAGCGGATCGCTTCGTAGCAGGACTCCCCCACGGCGTTGAGCGCCGGCGCCCAGGACCCGAAGCGGGTGTAGTAGTCACGCGCGAACTCACCACTCTCGACCGTTCCCAGCCCGTCGAAGTACGCCGCCGCGGCATACAGGCCGTCGTTGGCTCCGGCACCCGCACCAAGCAAGGTGTTCTCCTCGATCGCGGGACTCAGCCGCAGCAGGTGCTCACTCAGTCCGGCCCGGGCGAACTGGCGGTTGAAGTGCACCGCGTCCTGACCCATCAGCAGCATGATCACGCCGTCGACACCGCCGCGATCGACGTTGGCCAGGACACCGCGGAAGTCCGTGGTGCCCAGCGGCACGTAGGTCTCCCGCATGATCTGCGAACCGGATCCGGCCAGGGCCAGCCGTGCTGTTGAACCGGTGACGCGCGGGTAGACGTAATCGTTGCCGACGACGGCCCAGCGGCGTACTCCGTGTTGCTCGCGGATCCAGTGGGCCGCGGGCAACAGTTGGTTGACCGGGCGCTCGCCGAGCATGAAGATGCCCGGAGTGTCGTCGCTCCCCTCATGCATCGCGGCGAACGCATAGATCACCCGCCCGCCGATGCGACGGGTCAGGGCGACCCGGACGGCTGAGATGTGCCAGCCGGCGACAGCGTCGACCCGGCCGCTGTCGACCAGCCGACCGACCTCCTCGGCGACTGCTTCGGGCGGCCGTCCCGCATCTACCTGCACGAGTTCGACCTGGCGCCCCGCGATGCCGTTGCCGGCGTTGAGTTGCTCGACCGCAAGTTGGCCGCAGGCCAAGCAGGACGGGCCGTAGATGCCGGTCGGTCCGCCCAACGGGACAACGAAGGCGATCGACACGACATCGGGGCCCGGGCGCGCGCCCAGGAGGTCTGCAGTGTGCACCAAAGACCTCCGCATGTTCTCAACCCAGCGCCGACAGCCGACCCCCAGTGTCTCGTAAGGGAAGCCGTTCCTGGGACCGCTGAGTTATATTCGCCGACATGGGAGCGGCCGACCGGGCCGCGCGATCACGCCGACGACGAGGAGGGATGCCCGGATGACGGTCCGCACGTCGTCGGCGACGTCCAGCCTCTTGCTGCTGCTCAAGCAGTCCGAGCGCCGGATCGAGCAGCGCCTGCTGCCCATCCTCGAAGAGTTCGACCTGACCCCGGAGCACTGGCGGGTGATGTCGGCGCTGCTCGACGATCCCGGTCAGCCGATGTCGACGCTCGCGGAGGCGGCCGTCCTGCCGGCGGCGAGCCTGACCCGGCACGTCGACAGGCTGGTCGAGCGCGCACTGGTGCTGCGCCGCATCCATCCCGACGACCGGCGCCGGGTCGTCACCGCACTGTCGCCTGTCGGCGCCACCGTTGCCGAGCGGATCCGGGCCCAAGAGCATCAGATCGAGGCCGCGATCATCGAAGAACTCGGCGAGGACCGCTTCCGGGCGTTGGCCGGCGAGCTGGATCGGCTGCACCGCTCGCTGCGCTGAGGACGGGTATTTCCAGATGGAAATACACGAACGTAGCGGAACGGCAACACCGCGGTAACGAGGGGTTCCTAGGTTCCTTCCATTCGGGTGCATCGGTTCCGGCAGCGTCGCCGGAGCAGGGCTGCACCACTCGCCCCGAAGGTGCCGCAGGAGTTCCTCATGACCGTAGAACCCTCGACCGGCCAGCAGCACGACCACCACGGGTTGCTCGGCGCGCTGGAGACCGACGCCGCAACCCGCGAAACCATGGAGGACTACACCCTCCGGTTCGCGCCCCGCAGCTACCGGAGATGGTCGACCGGCGTGGTCGCCGTCTCGGCCCTGGGTGGCATCGCCTACCTTGCCGACTTCGCCATCGGCGCGAACATCGGTATCGCCTACGGCACCACGAACGCGCTCTGGGGCATCGCCATCTTCGCCGTCGTCATCTTCGCGACCGGCTTGCCCCTGGCCTACTACGCCGCGCGCTACAACATCGACCTGGACCTGATCACTCGCGGCAGCGGATTCGGGTACTACGGCTCGGTGGTGACGAACGTGATCTTCGCGTCGTTCACCTTCATCTTCTTCGCGCTCGAGGGGTCGATCATGGCCCAGGGGCTCGCACTCGGGCTGCACATCCCCGTCTGGCTCGGGTACGCCGTGTCGACGCTGGTCATCTTCCCGCTGGTCATCTACGGCATGAAGGTGCTCTCGACACTGCAGGTGTGGACCACGCCGCTGTGGCTGCTGCTGATGGTTCTCCCCTTCGTCTACCTGGTCGTCTCCCATCCCGACTCGGTGTCGTCGTTCTTCGCCTACCACGGTGAGAACAGTCGCGGCGAGGACGGCCAAGGCGCCACCGATCTCGGCTCCATGCTGCTCGCGGCCGGCGTCTGCCTCTCGCTGATCGCGCAGATCGCCGAGCAGATCGACTATCTGCGCTTCATGCCGCCGCGGACACCGGAGAACTCCCGCCGTTGGTGGACCGCGATGATCCTGGCCGGCCCGGGCTGGGTCTTCTTCGGCGCGATCAAGCAGGTGATCGGGCTCTTCCTGGCCGTTTACATCATCGCCAACGTGGCCGACGGCGCGACCGTGGCCAACGAGCCCGTCCACCAATTCCTCGAGATCTACCGGGGCTTCCTGCCGGGCTGGCTCGCGATGACGCTGGCCGTCGTACTGGTCGTCATCAGTCAGATCAAGATCAACGTGACGAACGCGTACTCCGGCTCACTGGCGTGGACCAACTCCTACACCCGGCTGACGAAACATTACCCGGGCCGGCTGGTGTTCCTCGGCTTCAACCTGGTGATCGCGCTGGTGCTGATGGAGGCGAACATGTTCGACTTCCTCAACACCATCCTCGGCTTCTACGCCAACTGCGGCATGGCCTGGATCGTCGTCGTCGCCTCCGACATCGTCTTCAACAAGTACCTGCTCGGGCTCTCGCCGAAGCAGCCCGAGTTCCGCCGCGGGATGCTGTACGACATCAACCCGGTCGGCTTCGTCTCGATGATCGTGGCCGCGGGTGTCTCGATCCTGGTGTTCTTCGGCGGCCTGGGTGGCGGCCTCAAGCCCTACTCCCCGCTGGTGGCGATCGGGCTGGCTCTCGTCCTCCCACCGATCCTTGCCGTGGTTACCAAGGGCAAGTTCTACCTGCGCCGCAGCGATGACGGGATCGACCTCGCGATGTACGACGAGCACGGCAATCCATCCGGCGAGGTGCTCACGTGTCACGTGTGCCGTCAGGACTACGAACGTCCGGACATGGCGGCCTGCGAGACCCACGACGCCTACGTCTGCTCGCTCTGCCTCAGCACCGACAAGGTGGCGGACCACGTCCTACCGGCTCAGCGGCCTTCGTGGTCGGCACCGGTGCCGACCACTTAGGCTCCTCAGGTGAACTTCACCCCGTCCGAGGTCGAGAAGCTACTCCTCTCCGTGGCCGGCATGGTCGCCCGCGACCGGCTGGCCCGGGGGGTGAAGCTCAACCACCCGGAGGCAGTGGCGCTGCTCAGTACCTGGGTCATCGAACGCGCCCGCGAAGGCGCACTCGTCTCCGACCTGATGGAGCGGGGACGCACTGTGCTCGGCCGCGACGACGTGATGCCGGGCGTCGCCGAGATGCTCGCCGATGTGCAGGTCGAGGCGACCTTCCCGGACGGCCGCAAACTGGTCACCATCCACGATCCGATCATCTGACCGGCCGGGACGCAGACAAGAGCCGGGAAGCAGACAGGAGCAGCATGGCCAGCATCAGCAGCACCGGTCCGGGCGCCGTTCGGGTCGCACCCGGCACGATCCGGCTCAACGCCGACCGTAGCGACGAGGAGCGGCTGACACTCGTCATCGTCAACACCGGCGACCGTCCCGTCCAGATCGGCTCGCACCTGCACCTGCCCGACGCGAATCCCGCGCTGGAGTTCGATCGAACGGTCGCGCACGGGTTCCGGCTCGACGTACCGTCGGGGACTTCGCAGCGCTTCGAGCCGGGGGCGTCGCGCGAGGTTGCGGCGGTCGCCCTGCGCGGCCGGCGGCGGGTGCCCGGTATCCAGCTGAAGGAGACGGTCGAGCTCGATGGTTGAGATCTCGCGAGCCGCGTACGCCGCCCTTTACGGGCCCACGGTCGGGGACCAGGTCCGGCTGGCCGACACCGATCTGTGGATCCAGGTCGAGCAGGATCTCACGGTCGGCGGCGAGGAAGCAGTCTTCGGCGGCGGCAAGTCGATCCGGGAGTCGATGGCCCAGGGCACCACCACCCGCGCCGAGGGTGCGCCCGACACCGTCATCACCAACGTGCTGGTGCTCGACTGGTGGGGCATCGTCCGAGCGGATGTCGGAATCCGCGACGGTCTGATCGTGGCGCTCGGCCGGGCGGGCAACCCCGACATCGCCGATGGCGTACACCCCGATCTCCAGATCGGCCCCTCGACCGACGTGATCTCGGGCGAGGGCCGGATCCTCACCGCCGGTGCCATCGACTCCCACGTGCATCTGCTCTCACCCTCACAGCTGCACGAAGCGCTGGCCACCGGCATCACCACGGTCGTCGGCGGTGGCACCGGGCCGAGCGAGGGCTCGAAGGCCACCACGGTCACGCCAGGCGCCTGGCACCTGGCGCGGATCCATCGGAGCCTCGATGCGCTCCCGGTCAATGTGCTGCTGCTGGGCAAGGGCAACACCGTCAGCGCCGAAGGTCTGGCCGAACAGGCGCTCGCCGGCGCGGCCGGATACAAGGTCCACGAGGACTGGGGGTCCACCCCCGCTGCCATCGACGCCGCTCTGAAAGCCGCCGACGAGTGGGGCCTGCAGGTCGCGCTGCACGCCGACAGCCTGAACGAGGCGGGCTTCGTCCAAAAGACCCTCCGGGCGATCGCGGGTCGCTCGATCCATGCCTTCCACGTCGAAGGGGCCGGCGGCGGGCACGCGCCGGACATCCTCACGATCGCCGCGCATCCGCATGTCATCCCCGGCTCCACCAACCCGACCTTGCCGCACACGGTCAACACCGTGGCCGAACACCTCGACATGCTGATGGTCTGCCACCACCTGAGCCCCGACGTCCCCGAGGACCTGGCCTTCGCCGAGTCGCGGATCCGGGCCACCACGATCGCCGCGGAGGACATCCTGCACGACCTGGGCGCGTTGTCGATCACCTCTTCGGATGCGCAGGCGATGGGCCGGATCGGCGAGGTGGTGACCCGGACGTGGCAGCTGGCGCATGCGATGAAGGCCCGCCGCGGGTCGCTCGGCACGACCCTGCCGGCCGACAACGAGCGCGCCCGCCGGTACGTCGCGAAGTACACCATCAACCCGGCGGTTGCCCATGGCATCGATCACGTGGTCGGGTCGGTCGAGGCCGGGAAGATGGCCGACCTGACGTTGTGGGACCCGGCGTTCTTCGGCGTCCGGCCGTTGCTCGTGATCAAGGGCGGCACCATCGCCTGGGCCGCGCTGGGCGACCCGAACGCGTCGATACCCACCCCGCAGCCAGTGCTGATGCGCCCGGCGTTCGGTGCTGCGATCGGGGCCGACCTCTCGGTGTCCTTCGTCTCCCCCGCCGCCCTCGATGACGGACTCGCGGAGCGCTTGCAGCTGCGCCGGCGGCTGGTCGGCGTACGGCCGACGCGGGAGGTCGGCAAGGCCCAGATGAGGAACAACGACGCCCTGCCGAGCATCGAGATCGACCCGGAGACCTTCGCCATCAAGGTCGACGGCAACCTGGTCGAGCCCGCGCCGGCCGAGGTCCTTCCGATGGCCCAACTTTATGCAATGTTCTGATGAGCTCCGCTGAGCTGGTCGCGCTCATGCTGGCCGACGGTCGCTTGCCGACCGGTGGTCATACCCAGTCCGGCGGGCTGGAGCCAGCCGTCCGCGCCGGACTGGGCGCAGATGGCGCCCGGCTGGCGGAAGTCGAGGGGTACGCACGCGATCGGCTTCGAACTGTCACCCGGGTCGAGGCCGGCGTCGCGGTCGTGGCTCGTCACCTTGCTCTGGCCGGAACACCTGTGCTGAGCGCAGAGGCCGCCTGGGCCGCCCGAACACCTAGCCAGGCATTGAGGGCTGCGTCCCGTCGCCAGGGTCGTGCGTACTTGCGGCTGGCTGCCCGCGTCTGGCCGGATGTTCTCAACCACCTGGCCGCGGACGCCGAGGTTGCCCGCGCTGTGGTCGTCGGTGTCGTTGGGGCGGTCACCGGCCTGACCGCGCAGCAAGTCGCCCGCCTGGTCGGGTACGACGATGCCCAGGCAGTCGTGGCCGCCTCGCTCAAGCTGCTTCCGGTCGATCCCACCGAGGCCGCCGGCTGGCTCGTCGCGCTGCATTCCGACATCGAGCTGATGGTTGCGGACGTTGCGTCGCTGACCTCTCCCGACGAGGTGCCGGCGTGCGGCGCCCCGCTCGTCGACGTCTTCGCCCAGGCCCACGCCATCGAGAGAATGAGGTTGTTCCATGCCTGACACCTCGCCCACCCGCTCGTTCCGGCTCGGAGTGGCCGGTCCGGTCGGTACCGGCAAGAGCTCCCTGATCGCCATGGTCTGCCGCGAACTCGCCGACGAGCTACGGCTCGGCGTGATCACCAACGACATCTACACCGACGAGGACGCCCGCTTGTTGCGCTCAGCCGGCGTACTCGAGCCCGAGCGGATCCGCGCTGTCGAGACCGGCGCCTGCCCGCACACCGCGATCCGCGACGACGTGACCCCCAACCTGATCGCGGTCGAGGATCTCGAGCGCGACTTCGCGCCGCTGGACGTCGTCCTCGTCGAGTCCGGCGGCGACAACCTGACCGCCACCTTCTCCCCCGCCCTGGTCGATGCTCAGGTGTTCGTGCTGGACGTGGCCGGCGGCGGCGACGTAGCCCGCAAGGGTGGTCCGGGGATCGCCCGGGCCGATCTGCTGGTGGTCAACAAGACCGACCTCGCGCAGTACGTCGGGGTGGACGTCGAGCAGATGGTCGCCGACGCCGAGGCAGCCCGCAGCGGCAAGCCGGTGCTGGCGTTGTCGCGGACCGATCCCGCGTCCGTCAAGCGGCTCAGGGAGTGGGTGCTCTCGATGATGGCGGCGGTCCACAGCGGTCAACACACGCCGGTTGATCCCGGACCGATGGCGCCGCACTCCCATCCAGGCGACGACGGCGTACTGGTGACGCACACTCATGCTCACCCGCATTGAGGTTGTTGCCGACCCCGTCCGCGACCGCTGTGTTCTCACCACCGGTCTGCTATCGCCACGGCGGCTGTCCGCACCGCCCGGTATCGTCCGGATCGCCCTGGTCGCAGCCTCCGCCCTGCTCCTGGCCGGCGACCACGTCCGGATCGAGGTCGTGGTCCACGGGCAGGCCCGGCTGGAGATCATCGAGACCGCCGGCACCGTCGCTTATGCGATGCGCGGTGGCTCGAGTCGCTGGGACGTCGACATCACCCTCACCGCAGGCGCGACGCTGACCTGGCATGGTGAACCGTTCGTGGTAGCCGAGGGCGCCGACGTCACCCGCTCGACGCGCGTCACGATGTACGCCGACTGCTCGGCAGCCCTCCGCGAGTCGCTGGTGTTCGGCCGGCACGGTGAGGAGGGCGGCACCTTGCGCACCTCCACGAGGGTGCACCGAGGCGACGATCTCTTGCTGGCGGAGGACCTCGACCTCTCACCGCGGGCTCGTACCGGTTGGGCGGTGTTGGGTACGACACGTTGCCTCGACACGGTGACGACGCTGGGCAGCCGGTTGCCGGAGTCTGACCAAACCTTGCAACTCGAGGGCGTCGGTTCGATCGCGCGTCGCCTGCTCGACGCGCAGCATCAGAGCGACCTCACGGAGGTCTGGGCGACGCACACCCTTGCCGACGGAGGTGTCTGGCAGGATCTTGGCATGACCCCTCGGCGACTGGATCCGACGACTGCGAGGCCAACGCCCGCGTGATCGAAGCCACCGCACCAGCCGCGGACGCGGTCCTCTACCTGTCCTGACCAGTCGAGCGATCGATGAAGCCGGCCACCCCGTCGAGGTAGAGCTGGAGGCCGAAGTCGAAGTCGGCGTCGCTGTCGTCGAACGAGGCGCCCGCTTCGAACACTCCGGCCGCGACCACCGCAGCCAACGCCGGTAGTTGCCGTGGATCGACGACCCGGGCGAGCGTCGCGCCGTACTGGCCGAACGCCTCCGGGTTGTCGGCGTACCCGGCGGCAAGGTCGAAGCTCAGGCGGATCTCGCCATGGACATACGTCATCAGGCCCATCACGACCCCGACCTTGCCCTCCTCACTCAGCCCGGTGTCCTTGAGGGCGCCGAGCGCGGTGTCGAACCAGGCCAGGTTGTTCGGGCCGGCCGGCGGCCCGGAGACCGGGAGCTTCGCGTACCACCGGTGCCGCTTGATCCCGGCCAGCACGGCGTCGGCCCAGAACGTGAGTCCCGTTCGCCAGTCCACCCCTTCCGGCAGCGGGACGGGGCGTTCGAGCGCGGCGTCCGTCATCAACATGAGCAGCTCGTCCTTGCTCTTCACGTGGCGATAGAGGGCCATCGTCGAGTTGCCGAGCTGAGCCGCGACGCGGGCCATCGAGACCGCGGCCAGCCCCTCGGCGTCGGCGATCTCGACCGCCGCCCGGGCGATGTCGTCGGTGCTCAGTGAAGGCTTCGGCCCGCGTCGGCCGGTGTCCCGCAGGCCCCACAGCAACGCCACGTCGGCCGGCAGGTCTGGCAGCTCGCTCATCTCCACTCCGTCAGTCTAGAACTGATACTGCGTAGCTGCTACGCTATTTAGCGTATCCAATACGCAGTGGAGGGTGGAGATGATCGTCGAGGCAGCCGGGCTGCGGAAGTCGTTCGGGCCGACCGTGGTGCTGGCAGGGGTGGACCTGCAGGTCCCGGAGGGATCAGTGCTCGCCCTGCTCGGGCCGAACGGGGCCGGTAAGACCACCATCGTGCGCATCCTGACCACGCTCG
>JAWWOY010000047.1:0-16543 GCA_033851195.1 Kribbellaceae bacterium
TGATTCCAGTGCTGCGGCGGACCTACCCGAGCCGCGTCTGGGCGCCGGAACGCTCGTCGTCAACGAGCTGACGGACGGCGGGAGCAACCTCGGCCGCGAATCGACGGATGGTGTCGGCGGAGTCGGAGGACAGCAGATAGCCGCTCATGCCGTGGGTCAAGGTGAGCTCGGCGAGTTGCTCGACCAATGCGCCGGGCCGCCCTCGCAGCAGGCCGTCGCCGCCGAAGGAGGCGGGGATGTTGTAGAGGCGACGTAC
Organism: Kribbellaceae bacterium; assembly: GCA_033851195.1. GTDB lineage: Bacteria > Actinomycetota > Actinomycetes > Propionibacteriales > Kribbellaceae > Kribbella. The sequence goes on from JAWWOY010000047.1 coordinate 257, forward strand.
GGACTGCGGTGAGCGACCGGCCCCGGCGGCTGCCTCGTCGATCACTTGGTGTCCGGCCGCGAGCAGGTGTGGCGGCACCCGGGTTGCACTGGGCAACCAGCCGTCGGCGGCCTCTCCGATCAGGCGCAGCATCCTGGGCCCAAGCGCGCCGACCCAGATGTCGATGGGGTGCTGCGGGAACGGCCCCGGCTGGGCGCCGTCCAAGGCGTAGTGCTCGCCCTCGATGCGCACCGCCGGGCCAGGAGTCCACAGTGACCGGATCACCTTGATCGCCTCCCGCAGGGCCTTGAGCGCCTCGGCGGGCAGGCGCCGGGGCCCGCCCTCGGCCGCGATCGCATCCCAGTACGCGCCGGCGCCCAGGCCGAGCTCCACCCGTCCGGCACTGAGGATGTCCAGGCTTGCCGTGCTGCGGGCCAACGCCGCGGGCGGACGGAGTGGCAGGTTGGCGACGTCGGCGAACACCCGCACCCGGCTGGTGCGGGCGGCGATGACCGACAGCAAGGTCCAGGCGTCCAGATACGACGGCTGGTACGGATGATCCGGGACACTGACCAGATCCAGCCCGACCTCCTCGGTCAGCCGAGCCAGCCCTACTACCTGCCCGGCCTCCTCGACGGCCGGCGTCAGCACGGTGCCGAACAGCAGCGGGTGTCCGTAGTCAGGCATCGGATCCTCCGTGGACGCGGCGACTCGTATTTAGTGTCATGACGTAATGATTACACATTGATATTATTACCGACAAGGTAACATCCCGGCATGAGCAATCTGCGCCCCCCGACCCTGCTGGCCCTGCCGTCGTACCTCGCCGGGCATGTCGCGCGGATCGGGCGCAACCACCTGGACGAGCCGCTCAAGGAGCACGAGCTGAGGTTGCCTCACTTCGCCGTGCTGGCTGCCCTGTCGGACTTCGGGCCACTCGTGCAGCACGAACTAGCCGACCGACTCGGCCTCAACCGGAGCCACCTGGTCGGCTACCTGGACGAGATCGAGCAACGCGGACTGGTGGAGCGCGTGCGTGATCCGGAGGACCGCCGCCGCCAGCGCGTCGCGATCACCGCCTCCGGACGAACGGTCTTCCGCCGGCTGAAGGGGGCGGCCACCCGCTCCGAGCGGCTCGCCCTCGACGTGCTGTCCGAAACCGAGCGCGAGACCCTGACCGCCTTGCTCCGCCGGGTCGTCGTCGCCGCCGACGAAGCCCGCGCGGGAGAGTTGCCGGTCGCTTGACCTTCACGTACGCGTCAATGCATAGCGTCGGGTCATGACCGAGCCGGGTTCGCAATATCCGGGATCTGCTGGCCTCGGGGTTCACCGTCGCCGACGTAGCAGCCCTGCTCAGGCGTCACTGGCCGGCGTCGAGGCGGGCGGTCCATTTCTCTTCGATCCGGCCGTACTTCCAGATCCCGAAGGCGACCAGCCAGGTGGCGATGAAGAGCCCGACGATGCCGTCGCCGACGTAGTTCAGGTCCAGGCCCGCGATCGCCGCGAGCGGGCCGGTGGTGATGCGGAGCATGCCGGTCAGGATCGAGTCGAGCTCGATGCTGCCGATCAGCAGGGCGACGGCCACGGACAACCCGGTGATGGTGATGTTGTAGTAGACCTTGCGGACGGGTTTGGAGAAGGCCCAGCCGTAGGCGAAGTTCATGAAGCAGCCGTCGATGGTGTCCAGCAGGCTCATCCCGGCGGCGAACAGCACCGGCAGCGTCAGGACGGCGTACCAGGGCAGGTTAAAGGCGGCGGCACCGCCGGCCAGCACTAGCAGGCTGACCTCGGTCGCGGTGTCGAAGCCGAGCCCGAACAGCAGCCCGATCGGGTACATCTGCCACGGCCGGGTGACAGCCTTGGTCGCGCCGGACAGGATCCGGTTCATCAGGCCGCGCTTGTTCAGTTGTTCCTCGAGTGCGGCCTCGTCGAAATCGCCGGCGCGCATCCGGCAGAACACCCTGACAGCGCCGACCAGGATCATCAGGTTGAGGATTGCGATGATGTAGAGGAAGACCCCGGACACCGCGGTCCCGACGACACCGGTGAGCTGCTGCAGGGTGGACGAGTCGTCCGCTACCTGGCCGGCCAGCGTGCGGACACCGATGCCGAGCAGGAAGCACAGCGCGAACACGACGCTGGAGTGCCCGAGCGAGAACCAGAGCCCGACCGACACCGGGCGCTTACCGTCGGCCATCAGCTTGCGGGTGGTGTTGTCGATGGCGGCGATGTGATCGGCGTCGAAGGCATGCCGCATCCCCAGCATGTAGGCGGTGACGCCGAGGCCGATCCCGAACACCCCGGCCGAGCCGAGCTGGTAATGCTGTGGCGCGATCACCAGTGCCAGCGTGCCCCAGCCGACGATGTGCAGCAGCGCGATGAAACCGGCCATACCACCGATCGTCAGCCACTCCCGGCGGGTCAGTGCACGAGCCAGCCGACGTACCGGGCTAGTGGCTGTGACGGTCACTGCTGCCTCCCTCGCGGGCCGGCGCGGTGGTCGTGCTCGTGCCCACGGCAACCTAACTCCGGCCGCCGCGCAGATGCAACAGAGTCGCAAATAGCGGTGACCCGGGACCGCTGGGTCGCGCCGGGTAAGGGCTGTGTGAAGATTAGCTACTGACTGCCCTCACGGTGTCGCTTCAACGGCCCTGGACCGTAAGTTCTGAGGGCGTGGTCATCGAACCAGGGAGTGAACGGGTGGAACGGGGATATCGGTCGACGGCTCCGGCCTGCCGTCGAACGATCGACTGGTGCGGGGGCACGCATTGCTGACCAAAATTCTTGGCCTGATCGGGGTAGCGCTGATCCTGGCGGGCGTGGCGATCGGGTTCCGGTCTGAGTCCGTGGCCGGGACGGACTGCGGTTCGGCGTTCCTGCCGGCCGCGGGTATCACCCCGATGGCTTGCGACAGCTTGCTCAACGGTGCCGGCCGCGACGTTGCGTGGTTGGTCGGTGCCGGCGTGATCGTGGGCGCCGCGGGGATCACGATCAGGATCGTGCGCGACCGCCGGGCCTCCTAGTGTCCCGAGAGGGCCACTAGAGCCCCGGTTCTGCGCCGCGTCGTGGTCGAAGGATCACCCACTGCAGCATTGCGGGCGCTTTATCAGGTTGTAACGCGAGGGCCGTGAAAATGTCCGCCCCGAGGCAGGTGAATTCGGCCTGCTCCCGCGCATGATTGAACTGCCGCCGCTGGGCGCGCGGGGGATCCGAACCAGGCCGGGAGGGGGTGGTCGGCGTGTTGAAGCAAGACGAGCAGGTCGCCACGGTCTTCGCCCGGCTGGCGTTGGAACTCCACCAGGAATCCAGCGTCGAGGAGACCATCGATGCTGTGTTGCAGTTCGCCTTACGGGCGGTCGGTTGCACCCACGCGGGCGTCGTACTGGTTCGTCGCGGTGGCAGGCTGCATCCTGCGGCTTCAACCGCTCCAGTCGTGGCGCAGCTAGACCGCTTGCAACTGGAGTACGGCGAGGGACCGGCCTTGACGTCGGTGGCTGACCGGAACGATGTGGGCCTTCTGGTGAAGGACCTCGCTCTAGATGAACGATGGCCGGCCTGGGGGCCGGAGGCCGCCGCGCTCGGTCTCCGCAGCGCTCTGGCACTGCGGTTGCACACGGGTGGTGCCACGCTGGGAGTGCTCGAGCTCTTCCACCCGGAACCCGACGCATTCGGAGCTGACGAGGATGCGGTGGCCCACATCCTGGCTCGGCACGCCTCCGTCGCTGTCGCGACGGCCCGCCAGGAAGCCTCGCTGTCGCAGGCGGTCGACGCGCGCAAGGTCATCGGCCAGGCCCAGGGCATCCTGATGGAACGCTTCGCGATGGATGCAGATCAGGCCTTCGCCGTGCTGCGCCGCTATTCGCAGGACTACAACATCAAGCTCCGAGATGTCGCTGATCGGCTGATCAGCACCCGCAAGCTTCCCGACCGCCCCGTACTGTCCGGCGATGAACCGGTGGTCTGACCGGGTGATCACCGGACAACTATGGTGACGTCCATGTCTCGGTTCACCGGTTTCACTGCTGCAGCGCTGGACTTCTACGACGATCTGGAGATCGACAACTCCAAGACGTTCTGGACTGCGCACAAGGATGTCTACGAGCGGGCCGTCCGCGAACCGATGACCGCGCTGATGGCCGCGCTCGAGGAGGAGTTCGGTACGGCGAAGGTGTTCCGCCCTTATCGGGACGTCCGGTTCGCCAAGGACAAGACGCCGTACAAGACCAGCCAAGGCGCCTTCATCCCGCGCGGCCCCTCGACGGGCCTGTACCTGGAGGTGGCGGCGCCCGGCGTACGGGTGGGGGCGGGGTACTACCAAGCCGCGGCCGATCGGCTCGCGCGGATCCGGACGGCGATCGCCGACGACCGTCGCGGTGGCGAGCTGGAGGCGATTCTCACCGACCTTCAGGCGGACGGCTGGACGGTCGGCGGCGACAAGCTCAAGACCACACCGAGGGGGTACGACGCCGACCACCCGCGCATCGAGCTGCTCAGGCACAAGTCGATGACGCTCGGGAAGTCGTACGGCTTCGAGCCGGTGATCCACACGCCTGAACTGCTCGACCGGGTCCGTACCGACTGGCGCACGGTCGCGCCATTCCTCGACTGGGTCGCGACAGCCGCGGATTAGTGTTGCCTACTTCTTGGACTCCTGGACCTTGTCGAAGTCATCGAGGATGTCCTTGAGGATGCCCTCAGTGCGGCTCGGCGGGGGAGCGGCGACGCAGAGCGCCTCCATCGTCGCGGTGTACTGGTCGAGGTCCTCGAGCTTGTCCAGGTACAGCGCGCTGGTCAGGTGCTCGATGTAGACGATGTCCGGCAGGTCCTGCTCCGGGAACCGCAGGATGCTGTACGCGCCACCTGTGGCAGGGTTGCCGCCGACGGTGAACGGCATCACCTGCAGGGTGATGTTGGGTTGCCGGCAGGCTTCGATCAGCCGCTCGAGCTGGACCTGCATCGCCTTGACCCCGCCGATCGGGCGGCGCAGGACGGCCTCGTCGACCACGGCCCACAGCTTGACCGGATTCGGCCGGGCGAGAGCCTCCTGGCGGGACAGCCGTAGTGCGATCCGGCGCTCGATCTCCTGGTCGGGGATTGCTGTGCGGCCGAGCTGGACCACGGCCCGCACGTACTCCGGGGTCTGCAGCAGCCCGGGCACGAACTGGAGCTCGTAGGTACGGATGAGCTGCGCGGCCGCCTCGAGCCCGAGGTAGGAGTGGAACCAGCTGGGCAGCACGTCGCCGTACCGGTGCCACCAGCCCGGGTTGTTGGCGTCCCGGGCCAAGGCCAGCAGCCGGTCGCGCTCCTCGCCGTCATCGAGTCCGTACAGCCTCAGCAGGTCGGCGACGTCGCGCTCCTTGAAGCCGACCCGGCCCAGCTCCATCCGGCTGACCTTGGACTCCGAGGAACGGATCTCCCAGCCGGCATCCATCCGGCTGATATTGGCCGCCTCGCGCATCCTGCGCAGATGTGCTCCCAGAATGATGCGGAGCGCGGTCGGCCCGCTTTGCCCGCCCGGTTCCGTCACGACTACACCCTCCGAATGCCCAAGTCACCGGCTACGAACCTGGCGGCAAGCCCGGCCCTTCTCATCCAGCATCATCGCACGACCTGCCGCTGCCCGGTCGGGGATCGGCGCGACGCGACCCCGAAACAGTGCCCGGAGGCCGCCTAAATACCTGCCTTGGAAGCTAACAGGTGCTGTGCGGCGAAAGCGTGCGAATGCACGTGCATCGAGCGCTTGCATTCGTATCGTGCGTCAAGCATCATTGTTGTTGTACACAGAAGGTGAACTGGGACGCGCGAAACGTGACATGGCGTGCTCAGTTCGCTGCTGCTATTCGGTGAGAGAACGACACGTGCCGCGCTGACCCGGCCGGCACCACGTATTCACTGTCTGGAGGGCTTAGTCGTGGATCATCCGACACCTGTCGAGCGGTACAGATCCGACCTCACGGGCAGCGCCGCTCCGGATGAGTTGACCGAGCGAGAGATCCAGGACCTGGTGGCGCGCTGCCCCGAGCAGCAGCGATGGGCGTTCGAGGGCTGGCTGCGCGGTGTGCGCCACCTCGACGGCGACCCGATCATGGGCGTCTCGTGATGACCGCCGATGCAGCTGGTGCGCGCAGGAACGTCCGGATCTGGCTGGGTGATCACCTGATCGCGGAATATGTCGCCGAACCCGACCGGGCCTCCCGTTACCAACGCGTGATGACGCCCAAGTTCACCGGTCTGCGCATCACCGTCGAGGCGATGCCGAGCGGGTCCGGCGGTACCGGAACCGAATGGAAGAAGGCTTCTGAGCTTCCCAGCGAGCAACTCTGGCCGCTGACAGTCCAGTAACCGATCGCGAAATGGCCCGCCAGGAAACCTGGCGGGCCATTACTGCGTTGTGCGGCACTGCGTTGTGCGGCCGATCAACGGGCCGCAAATCAGGCGGCGGCAGGGATGGGCGAACAGCCCGTCCCTGCCGCCTTCTCGGTTTCTACTGTGTCAGGTTGTCGAACTCGCCGTCGCGTGCGCCGGCGAGGAATGCTGTCACCTCTGCGTCGGTGAAGACGAGCGCGGGCCCGTCCTTGTGACGCGAATTCCGCATGGCGACACCGCCGCCAGGCAGGGGAGCCAGCTCGACGCAGTTCCCGTTCGGGCCACTCCGCTGGCTCTTGCGCCAGTTGAGGTGTTTCAACGCGTCGCCAGGCATGCCGTTGTATTCAGCGGGCATCGGCTGCACCTTCCGTACGTCTTGCGCATCTGCACGTGCATCGGACCTTGCATCTGCAGCGTACACCGAGCAGGTGGCGCTGTCCCAAACGTTTGATGTGGGGTTCTGCGGGGTGCCTGCCGCCAATCAGGGAGAGGTGGCGCCCCGCGAAGCGTTGTTTTTGTCATGGCTGGCCAGAATGGCCGATCATTCCCGCGATCCGACCTGTCCTCGACCATCATCTGTCAAGGGTTTTTCGCATTTACTGGTGAACTATTTGCCTGATTGGTCAGCTAGTTCCCGGTGTTGGCATGGGTGCTCAACAAGCCCTGTTCAGGATGGCTTTACCGAGACTTATCAATGCGCACCGGGATGCGCCGGCTCTGGTGTCCCGTCAGCAGGCAACCGCGATGTACCGCCGAACGTGTGAGGCCGACAAGCTCAGACCGCACGGCTCCGGCAGCGAACTCGACCGTCTGCATCACTGCGGACCCGGCAAGACCCCCGGTCATGCAATGGTTTACTTCCCCACCCTGGCAGGGAAGTAGATTGTCGTAAGATGACGGTCCACCGCTTCCCATAACGCAAAGGCTGCGCCGATGGCAACTCCCCACGACGCTCCGGACAACCATCCGGAGTTCGACACCAGCAAGCCGACAATCGCGCGTGTGTACGACGCGTTGCTCGGTGGCAAGGATAATTTCGCCGCCGACCGTGAGGGTGCGGCCACCTATCTGAAATACGTTCCTGACGCCGGTCGATGCGCTATCGACAATCGCGACGCGCTGGTCAAGGGCGTGCGATACCTGGTGCGGACCGCGGGAATCGACCAGTTCCTGGACATCGGCAGCGGTCTCCCCACGGTGAAGAACACCCACCAGACCGCGCAGGAGATCAACCCCGAGGCGCACGTCGTCTACGTCGACAACGATCCGATCGTGCTGTCCCACGGGCGCGCGCTGCTGGCGACGAACAACACCACCACTGTGGTCACGGCGGACCTGCGGCAGCCCAAGAGCATCCTCGACAACGACGAGATTCACGAGGTGCTCGACTTCAGCCGTCCGATCGCGTTGATGGTCGTGGGCGTCCACATGCACTTCCACGATGACGAGCAGCCCGATGAATGGGTGCGCACGATCATGGACGAACTGGCGCCCGGCAGCTACCTGTTCATCACGGACTTCGTCGACACCGGGGAGCCGCTGCAGAAGGCGATCGAGCAGGCGGGCCTGGAGAGCCTGGGCAACGGGTGGATCCGGACGCCGGAGCGGATCACCGAGCACTTCCTCGGCCTGCCGCTCATCCCACCGGGCGTCGACTTCCTGGCCCGCTGGTTCCCCGAGGACCCGGAGCAGGATGTTCCCGCGCCCGAGGACCTGCAGCCGTATCAGCGGATTCTGATGGCGGGCATCGCCCGTAAGCCGTAACCCAGCTCCACCATGTGACGCAAGGCGCGCGGCCCAGGCCGCGCGCCTTCTGCGTTGGATCGGGCTGCTGCGATCGGGCAGCTCATCCGCCAGACGTAGGTCTTCTCACGCCGGCGGGTGATGATCCGCGCTCCGTGACCCGGGAGCCTTGACCTATGAGTGGGCCGATCATCACCGCGTTGGGGCATGCCGGGCTTCGTATCGATGCGCCCGGCATCCGGCTGCTGGCCGACCCGTGGCTGTCGCTGGGCGGAGCCTTCCTCGGATCGTGGTTCCCGTTCCCGGACAACTCGCATCTGCTTCGCCCGGATCTGCTCGACGTAGACGTCGTGGTGGTGTCCCACGAGCACCTCGATCACCTTGACCTCGACCTGATCGCGGGCTTGCCGGCTGAGGTACCCGTGGTGATCCCGCGGTACCCGTCGACCATCATGCAGCGGCGGCTGCGGGCGATCGGGCGGACGCGGGTCGTTGTCCTGGACGCCTGGCAGCGGTATCCGCTCGCTGACGATCCAGACGACTGGCTGGCGGTCGTTCCCGAACAGTGCCCGATGAGCCACGACTCGGCCGTGCTGATCAAGATCGCCGGCCGCAGCGTGCTGCACACCAACGACGCGAGAATCTCGCTGGCCCAAGCCAGGCGGGCGATGGCCGAGGTGGGTGGCCCGTTCGACCTGATGGGCGTCCAGATGTCCGGAGCCAGTTGGCATCCGGTTCGCTACGAGTACGACGAGGTCGAGCGCGAGCGGATCAGCACGATCAAGCGGGTCGGCAAGTTCAAGGCCGTGACCCGGTTGCTGCGCTCGGTCCAGCCGCGGCTGGTGATGCCGTATGCCGGTCCGCCGTGCTTCCTCGACGACGATCTGTTCGAGCTCAACAGCAGACTCCGCCCGGGTGGGATCTTTCCGGACCAGGACGAAGCTCTCGCCTGGCTGGCCGAGCGCCTGCCGCAGCAGGCCGGCGCATTCCTGCTGCCTGGTGACCGCATCGACCTGGCCGGCCCCGACGTCCTCCGTGATCCGCACTGGGACGGTTTCTCGCTCGACAGCACCGCGGCAGAGCGACGCCAGTACCTGGTCGAGTACGCCGCCCGGCGCCGGCCGTACCTCGAGGCAGCGTGGGCTGCCAATCCCGAGCCAGGTGCAGGCCCCGGAGCAGCCGAGAGGTTCAAGGCGCACTTCGAGTCGCTCGGCACGCTGTCCGAGTACTTCCTGGCCCGCATCGGGATGACTGTGCGGTTCGAGGTGACGGGTGCCGGTGGTGGCGTGTGGGACGCGCACATCGGCCCGGACCGGGTACGGGTGGATCTCGACGGCGGTGCGGGACCTGCGGATTACCGGCTGATCTTGGACGGGCGCTGGCTGGACGGTGTGGTGTCCGGACGTACTCGGTGGGAAGAGTTGTTGCTCTCCCTGCGATTCACCGCCCGGCGTCAGCCCGATCGGTACAACGACTACCTGGTCGGCCTGCTCAAGCACGCCGATCGTGCCGCCCTGCGCGCGGTCGAGCAGTTCGAGGCGGCGCGGGACCCGCAGGAAACCATCGAGATCACGGCTGGTGACGAGCGCGTCCGGGTGAGCAGGTTCTGCCCGCACGCCGGCGAGGATCTGGCCGAGACAGGGGTCGTCGTGAACGGCGTACTGCGCTGCCTCGGGCACAACTTCGAGTTCGATCTGTCCACCGGAGCCTGCCTGAATGCCCGGTGCGACCCGATCGTGGTGACGCCGGCAGCCGGCTACGAGGCGGTGTCCGCAGCGGTCTGAGCGGGGCCTGCTGGTGCGGCCACCGGCCGTTGCGGGTTGCTGATCCCCAGGACGAACAGGGCGGTCAGCAGCAGGTAGTGGACGGTACGCCGGATGGTCGGCTGGCGGAGGTACTCCAGGTCCGCGGCGACGCGCAGCGGTACGAGCACCTGGAGGTACCACGAATCCACGTCCGTCCAGGCCGCGGGCGGGACCGCGGACCGCTCGCGGTAGCAGAGCTGAGCAGGTCCGGTGAGCCCGGGCCGCACCATCAGCACCGACCTGCAGGACACGGGATAGCGGGCGGCCAGCGCGTCGCTTTCCGGTCGCGGCCCGACCAGGGTCATCTGACCGCGCAGCACATGCCACAGCTGGGGCAGTTCGTCGAACGATGTCCGGCGCAGCAGGGACCCGAGCCGGGTGATCCGGACGTCTCCCTGTGCGGTGATTTCGGGGCCGGAGGCAACCACTCGCATCGTGCGCAGCTTGTACAGGACGAAGCGACGGCCATTTTCTCCGACCCGGACCTGGGCGAAGAAGACCGGACGCCCCATGATGACCAGGATCAGGACGGCGATGACCGCGATGAACGGCGTCAGGATCACCAGCAGGACGGCAGCGACGATGATGTCGAGCGCTCGCCGCGCCGGGCTGGTCCGCAGGCCCGTGCCGGCGGGCCGCGGACGGTTGCTGTCTGACATCGTCTGCTCCTCGTTTTTTCTCAGCCGGTTCCTGCTGCCACGAAGACCGCCGTGAACACGCTGGCGGCCAGGTTGCACTCCTGGTCGAAGCCCCGCTGGTCGGTCGGCATCGTGGACGGTGTCATGTGGGTGAAGAACTGCGCCCCTCGCCGGTGTTGCTGTGCCAGCGCCGTCCACAGTGGATTCGGGGAGAGGTCGGGCCCGAGCAGGCTGACGATGTCTCCGTTGTAGCGCTGCCGCCAGGTCCAGATGTCGACTGCCCGCGCGCCTGCCGCGACGGGTGCGTCGATGTACGTGCCCACGTCAGCAGCCGCTTGGTCAGCATTGCCCTGGTAGCCGTTCGGCACGGCCAGCGCCTTGCGTGCCTGCAGGATGGTCAGTTGCGGCCACCCCTGCTCCGTGACGCGGTTCCACGCATCTGCCTGGGCGTCGCGCTTGGTGGTGCCCCATTTGCGGTACGTCGACTCGTCCAGCAGGCCGGTGCTGAGGTCGAGCCGGTCGATCAGCTTGGCGCGCAGATAGTCCTCGACGGCGGCAGCGGTTGCGGCGGGGTACTTGAGCCGCGCTCGTTGTGCGCAGTCCAGCTGGTTCGTCCCCCGCCACGGCAGGCAACCGAGCTCCGGCACGATCGCGTCGACCAGCAACTGTTTGCCCGGCGCGACACGCGCCAGTGCTGTCCTGACCTGGGTCAGGAACCGGGTGGCGTCGGCCGGAGATCCGAGGCCGTCGCCATAGCCGATCTCGTCGGAGATCTTGAAGCCGACCACACCGGGTGCCTTCGCCAGCTTGCCGAGCCGGGTGATCGCCGTGTTGAACGCGGCCGGGCCCTCCAGCCAGCGCGCCACCAGATCGGTCTCCCACCAGATCTCCACGCCTCGCTTGTGCAGGGCGCCGGCGAGCGCGACGTACCGATCGCCCGTCGGGGGCTGGGCAGCGGACGTCGGCGGTGCCGTGGTCGATGTTGGGGGCGGGCCACTGGTCGTTCGCGTCGGGGGCGCAGTACCAGGGCCGGGCGATGAGGGGGACGCGTCGACCTTCTGCTGGGTGCATCCGCAGACGACGGCCAGCAGCAGAGCCGCGACGGCAGCCGCCTTCATGATGTGACTCCGGTGGCCTGCGCAGGCGCCGTGCTGTCTCGCGGTCGTGCCCGCCCGCTGAGCCGCAGCAGCAGGCCCACCAACACGCAGTCGGTGCCCAGGTACGCCGCAGTCGAAGCGGCGGCGGCTCCGAGCGCGCCGAAGCGAGGGATCAGCACCAGATCGAGTATCACCGTGATCACCAGACCAATGCCGAGGACGATGGAGTTGAGGCCGGGGCTTCCACGGCCGTACAGATAGGCGCTCGCCACCCCGGATGCGCCGGCGAGCAGCATGCCGGCGAGCAACACCCGAGCAGGATCGACGGCCGGCCCGAACTGGGCGCCGTACAGCAGCCGCATGACGGGTGAAGTCAGCAGTGCCACGGGGATCGCGGCGAGGGCGATACCGATCAGCGCCGGCCGGATCATCCTGCGAGCAGTTCGTGCCGCCTCGGTCTCGCTGACACTCGCAAGACGCGGGTAGCAGACCCAGGTGAGAGCGGTGCCGGGCAGCCTGAGCAGTTCGGCGTACTTGGACGCGACGGCGTATGTACCGAGGACGGCCGGTCCGGCCATCGCCCCGAGGATCGCGAAGTCGAGCCGGAGATTGAGCAGCGTGATCAGACCGCCGACCTGGCCGCGCAGGCCGTACGACGCCACGCGGCCGCCGACGGCGCGATCCGGCCGGCCCCACCAGCCACGGTCACCTCGAGCCAGGCCGAGCCGGGTCCAGCCCAGTCGCCGGCTGACCCTGCGCCAGGCTTCGACGGCGACCACTAGATCGGCCAGCCCGAGCCCGACCACGATCGCTGCGACGCCGTGCATGCCGGCCAGCAGCGGCAAGACATAGCAGGGGAGGAAGGCGAGTTCCTCCGCGGCGATGACCACGTCGCCGCCGCGTCGGTCCTCGAGGCCCTGGAGTGCCGTCTTGCCCAGGGTCAGCAGCAGTTGAGTCGGAACGGTGAGTCCAGCGAGGGCGATCATGACCTGGGACTCGTGCGGGAAGAACGCCTTCGCGAGCAGGGGTGCGGCGGCCATCCATACCAGCGTCCCGAGCAGGGCTCCGGCGAAGCCGATGGCGATCAGCGTCGGCCACAACCGCGGAAGATCCCGGCGCGGAGCGGCGAGGAAGTACGCCAGTGCCCCGGGCAGGCCGACGACACAGAGCACGCCGACCAGGCCCGGAAGCATCCGCAGCAACGCGTACTCGCCGACGGCGGCCGGGCCTCCGACCCGGGCGACCAGCACGGTGGCGAGGGTGAGACCCACGATCGCGAGCCCACGTGCGGAGCAGTTCGCCAGCACGGTCCGGAAAAGCTCGCCACCGCGATTGATCGAACCGGTCACGATGGTCGCCTCTCCTCGTCCTGCATGACAAGCACCAGGGCCGCTATCAGACCCAGCCAGGTCCACAGATGTCGGAAGTGCAGTACCTCGTAGAAGCCCCCGGCCGTTGCCATCACGGGGCCGAGCACCCCAAGCAGCCAGGCTCGGGGGACCAGGTCGGCATAGACCTTCGGCAAGGTGCCCACCACCAGACGCACGCAGCGGAGGAGCACGGCGATCCCGAGCACCAGCAGGCCGAGCGCGCCGATCAGGCCGCGCTCCAGCAGCGTCGCCAGGTAGTCGTTGTGAGCCTCCTTGACATACGGCGCCTGGTTGGAGGCCAGAGTGGCCTTCGTCCGCGCCGGGCCGAAGCCGGTGGCATCGCTGCGCAGCCACAGGTTCGCGCCCTCGTCGACGATCGTCGCCCGCTCACTGGTCGAGCCCGCGCTGCGGCCTAAAGAGTCGCGGAGCAGCGGGAGGCTGCCCGCGGCCTGCTCACGGATCTGGTTCAGGTCGACACGCGGCATCACGAACACGAACAGCACGCCGGCCACCAGGACCGAAGCAGCCAGTGTGGTCAGGCCGGCGAGTGCTCCCGTCCGCCGATACTTGGTCAAGGCGAGGGCCAGGATCAGGCCGATGAGGAGGGTGAGCATGGCGCCGTTCGATCCGGTGAACCCGATCGCGATCATGACGAACACGTAGCCGATCCTGCGCACCTTCGTGGACCGGGGACGCTTGCAGGCGGCCATGACGAACAACGAGGTGACCAGATAGTTGCCGGCCAGGTTCGGGTCGCCGAAGGTGTACGCCGCCCGGACACCGTCCTTGGCGGACACGCCGCTCAGCGCGTTGAGGCCGAGCAGATAGGCACCGACCATCACGCCGGAGTACAACGGCGCGGTTCGGCACCAGGCCTTGGTCACCGCGGCCACGATCGCCGGATTGTGCCGGCCGAGTGCGAGCGCGGCGGCCCAAACGACCAGCAGCACGTCCTGGGCCATCACCAGAGCGACCCCGATCGGTGCAGCTGCCACCGACGCGGCGAAGCCGCCACCGAGCAGCAGGCCGGCGATGCCCGCCAGGTAAGGAAGCTTGACCGTCAGCTGCTCCCGGACCGACCACAGCACGGCCAGCACGATGCAGAGGCTGATACCGACGTCGGCCGGTGCGGTGTTCCCCGGCCCGGCCGGAACGAGGAAGGGGAGCAGACAGACTGTGAGCCCCATCATCGTGGCGAGCAGATCGCTCCGCGGCACGACCGATGCCCGGTCGGCGGCGCGTGCGTATCGCTGTGAGACTACGGTCGTCACGATCGCACCCGCCGTTCCTGTTCGTCCTGGGGGGTCCACGGCGACAGGCCGGCCAGCAGCACCAGGTGGGCGGCGCCGAAGGCGTCATCGTTCGCGAGCGCCGCGACCTCACCGATGCCGGTCACGGCAGCGCAATACCAGAGCTCGGGCGGCAACCCGAGGCCGATCAGGCCGTCACCCAGGAATGACCGGACCAGCTCCGGCAGCCAGCCCTGCCCGAGCAGTGCGTAGGTGATACCTGGAGCGAAGCCGTCCCGGCGCAGGCCGCGATGCCCGAGCACCCGGTGCCCGGGCCGGGTGTGCCGATCCAGATAGAGGGCGTAGCTGAGGGCGAACCGGACCAGGTCGCGCAGCGGCCACCCGTCCGAAGCGCCGCTTTCCCAGTCGACGACACCTGAGATGGTGCCGTCGGCAACCAGCAGATTGCCGAACCAGTAGTCGCCGTGTACGGCGGTCCGCGGAGCCAGGTGGCTGCTCAGCTGGTGGTCAGCCGACGTCAGCCGGAGAAGTGCGGCGTCGAGCTGCGGGTGCGCAGGCCAACGCCCACGCAAGCGGTCGCAGACGTCAGCAGCCCAATCGATCCCAGTGCGTTCTCCGGCGGTCGCGGCCTGGAATCGGCGCAGCCACCCGCCGGCCAAGTTGAAGTCCTCGGCCACTCGCGCTGGTCGTGCAGTGTGCAACCAGTGGTGATAGCCGACGCTCATCGGCGTACCCCGCAGTGCGGTCGACAGCAAGGCCGGCAGACCGTCGCTGTCCACTGTCTCGATGTACCGGGGCAGCGTGTCCTTGATGCTGCCGAGTTGGGCGGTGTGGAGCTGGACCAGCACGCGTCCCTCGTGTTCCACCGCGCTCCCGGCCGCCGCGGTGGCCGGGATCTTCACGGCCACCGGACCCAGCGAGCCGGACGGGTGTACCCCTGGCGGCGGGGTGACGATGAAGGTGACCTTGGCGTCCGGGTCCTTGGAAGCCGCGATCAGTACGCCGCGGGTCGACGGCGCCAGGAGCACATCGTGGACGGAGCGCGGCCACGGCTGGAGGGCCCGGGGCGTTTCGGTCATCGCTGCCTCCCGATGGTCGCCCGGCCCGGAGCGGCGGCGCCGGTCCAACGCCATGGCAGCAACCGGGCCAGGCCGAGCATCGCGGTGGCGGGCAGCGCAGTGAACGCCAGCCCGGGCGGGACGGTGGCGATCGCGGTCCAGAAGTGCCGGACCGCGGCCTCGGTGTCGTCGACCAGGATGATCGGCCGTCCGAGCGTGGGCAGGACGATGACCTCACGCTCGATCACGACCGACAACCGATCGGCCAGCCGCCGGAGTCGCCGTCGGCTGAACGGCCGGTCGTCGACGAGTACGACCGAGGTATCGGCCGGCAGTTGCCCGGCGATGCCGCCCCGGACCTCGCGGGCGTCGATCTCGACGGTGCCGGCCGGACACAACGTCAGCCAGGGGGAATGCCGCGAGACGTTCATCACGCCACCAAGCTTGCTGTCCGCGTGCCCGAGTACACCTGATCCAGTACGACGGCCAGCCGTGCCGCGTCGAAGGTCTCGCCGGCCAACTCCCTGCCCCGGCGGACGAGCCGGTCGGCGGTGCTGGGATCGTCGAGCAGCCCGTCGAGCGCACCGGCCAGCAGGTCGGGCCGGCCGGGCGGGACGAGGATCCCGCTCTCGCCCGGAATCACCAGGTCGGGCATCGAGTTCACCGCGGTGGCGACCACCGGAATCCCGCAGCGCATCGCCTCGACAACCGCGCAGGGCAGCCCCTCGTAGCGACTGGCCATCGCGAACACATCGAACGCCGGCAGCAGTTCCGCCACGTCCGTACGCTCGCCCGCGAACAGGAAACGGTCGCTCAGCCCGGCTGCCCGGACCAGCTCCGCCACCTCGTCGCGGCGGGGACCCGAGCCGATCCAGACGGCCATCGCGTCCCGATGCCGAAGCGCGGCCACCGCGGTGACCAGGTGTTCCGGTGCCTTCTGGTAGTCGATCCGGCCCACGGTGCCTATCACCGGTGTCGCGT
>JAWWOY010000073.1:0-3578 GCA_033851195.1 Kribbellaceae bacterium
TCGTCAAGCCGGGCAACGGCGAGGTACCACCGGGCACGGAGTCGTTCGGCTGGAACTTCGCCGGCTCCCCGGCCGAGCGCCCGGCGCAACCGGACGTGGTCGTGCTCAACCTGGGCGTCAACGACGATTCACTTACCGCGGAGGTGTACGGCAGCTACCTGCGGCAGGTCCGCGCGGCGTACGGGAGCAGCAGGATCGTTGCCCTGAGCCCCTTCAGTGGCAAGCACGCGACCGAGATCGAGGCCGCGGTAAAGGCTGCCGACGACCCGAACATCCTGTACGTCGGCACCGACGGATGGCTCGGCCCGGACGACTACACGGACGGCCTCCACCCGTCGGTCGACGGCCACGCCAAGGCTGCTGCCCGCCTCATCCGACAACTCCAGAGCCGCACGGACCTCAAGCCGGTGCATACCCAATCCTGATCGCGGCGGTGCGGCACGTTCGGCTGCAAGTTCCTCGCTTCGCTTCGACAGGTCGCAAGCCACATTCAGCCAGTAGCTGGTGTCCCGTGAGGGCGGTCTCTCTACGGGACACCAGCACAACTGATGGGGAGCGAGGGCCGAACTCGAAATCTATATCGGAATCGATATCCAAGATCGATTCCGATATACAGAATTCGGCTTTCATCCCAGGGCCTTGACATTGGCCTTCGCCGAGGCTGCCAGCACGATCGTGCTGCACCTGCAGACGATCGTCGGGTTCCCCGGCGGCAGCCCGTCATAACAGACCCCGGCCCAGCTCGGTAGCGCGTTCGTGCATTGCGCCGGTCCCGCCCTGCGGGGGTTTCAGCCAGACCGCATCGGGCTCCATGGCTTGGCGGGCAGGTCAGGGGTTGAGGAGGGCCGCGGGGTCCGGGGACGGGGGAGCGCTGAGCATCCAGTCGTTGAACTGCTTGGTGAAGAGGTACCAGAGACCGTCGGAGCCCAGGCGGAGCTGCTGCCGGCCGGCACTGACCCGGTTGCCTTGAACCCTGACTTTCGCCTCGCCGCGCGCCAGCGCATCGCGGCCTTCGGCGATTGCCGCCGCATCCGGTTCGGCGGCCGGTTCGGCGACCGGTTCGACCGCGACGGCAAGGCCGCCTGCGCCGCCTTCGCGCCAGGCGACGGCCCAGGTCGTGAGCAGGCGAGCCGGTACGCCGGCGCGGTGCGCGAGGTCGGCCAGTCCTGGCATCCCGAGTAGACCGGCTGCTCGTCGGGCCAGATCCTGGTCGTGCGTCAGTCCCAGACCACCGTCACCATCGCCCGACGCAAGCTCCCACGCGCGCCGGGCCGCATCCGTCGCCAACGCCACGAGATCCCGCGTGTCCACTCCGGACTGCTGCGGCGGATCCAGCACCAGCACCGCCGAGGGAACTCCCGGCTGAGCCGGCGGCCGAGGCGGCAGGGGCAGAGCCGGCATTGACTCCGACACCCGCGCGTACGCCGCCTTGGCGACGACACCGGCGGGCCGTTCGACGAGCACGCTCGACGATGTCGGCTCAGACAGTTGCCGGCGGGCTCGCAGCGCCGCCAACAGTTCATCGCGCCGGCGACCGCGCAGCAGCAACAGCGCGAACGGATCCTCGTCCAGGGCATCCGCCACCAGGTAGCAGACCGCGGCAGAGTGCTTGCACGGTACGGCGTAGTCGGGGCAGTTGCACTCGGTCCGCACTTCGCCGGCGTCGGGCAGTAGTTCCAGACCGGCTGCCTGGGCATCGTCGACGACCTCCGGCGGGAGTTCGCCGTCGAGCAGCGCCGCCACCCGGCCGATCTGCGCGGCGACGACGTCGAGCACCGCGTCCCACTCGGTGTCGTCGAAGGCGCGGATCCGGACCGTCACGTCGTACGGGGTCTGGCGGCTGCCCTGGACCGAGGCACGCACGGTGCCGGGGTCGACGGTGAGCTCGAGCACGCTGCCGCGACGGGCGTACGAGCGGCCGCGGCCGAGGCGGTTCGGGTCCAGCCGGGCACGATGCTCGAGCGCGTCCAGCCAGGCCTTGCCCCACCAGGTGGCGCCGAAAGGCCGGCGGCTGCCGGGTCCTCTGGCCGCGGGCTTGCCGGCGTTCTCGGCAGACCGGGACCAACCTCGCCAAGGTGTTCGCTCTGAGGGAGGCGTCACGTCGCCGCACCTCCAGGACCCAGCTCGTCGTGATCCGCAGATCGCCCAATGGCAGAAGGGGAATAGGCGCTCAGCGAGCCGGACTTCGCCGGGGTCGTGCTCAGCTCCACCAGTTCGGCGAGATCGGCGTCGGACAGTTCGCTCAGCCAGGCTTCACCGGAGCCGACCACCGCGTCGGCCAGTTCGCGCTTGGCCGCGATCACCGTGGAGATCCTGTCCTCGAGGGTGTTCTCCGTGACGAGTCGATGGACCTGGACCGGCTTGTCCTGCCCGATCCGGTAGGCGCGGTCGGTCGCCTGATCCTCGACCGCCGGGTTCCACCAACGGTCGTAGTGGACGACATGCGTCGCCTTCGTCAGCGTCAGCCCGACGCCGCCCGCCTTCAGCGACAGCAGGAACACCGGAGCCGCACCGGCCTGGAACTGCTCCACCAACTGCTCCCGCTTGCGCACCCCGATCCCACCGTGCAGGAACAGCGAAGGCACCTGCCGCGCGGCCAGGTGGGACTCGATCAGCCGGCACATCTCGACGTACTGGCTGAAGATCAGGACCGACTCGCCCTCGGCGAGGATCACGTCGAGCAGTTCGTCCAGCGCGGCGAGCTTGCCGGACCGGCGCGGCAACGGCCCTGACTCGTGCAGGAAGTTTGCCGGGTGGTTGCAGACCTGCTTCAGTTGGGTGAGCAGGCTCAGTACCAGCCCGCGCCGCTCGATGCCTTCGCTCGCCTCGATCTTCGCCAGGGTCTCCTTGGCGACGGCTTGATAGAGCGTGGCTTGCTCGACGGTGAGTGGTACGACGACGTCGCGCTCGGACTTCGGCGGCAACTCCGGCGCGATGCCCGGGTCGATCTTGCGCCGACGCAGCAGGAACGGCCGGGTCACCCGCGCCAGCCGGGCGGTCGCCTCCTCGTCGTGGTACCGCTCGACCGGTACGGCGATGTCGTGGCGGAACCGCTCCAGGGTGCCGAGCAGCCCGGGCGCTGCCCAGTCCAGGATGGACCACAGCTCCGACAGGCGGTTCTCCACCGGCGTACCGGTCAAGGCCAATCTGGTTGCTGCGGGCAGCGTCCGCAGGGCGCGGGCGGTTCGCGAGAGTGGGTTCTTCGCGTGCTGCGCCTCGTCGGCGACCGCCAGGCCCCACTCGATCTCACCGAGCAGCCGATGGTCCTGACGCACCACTCCGTACGTCGTAAGGACGATCTCGTCGGCGCCAAGGTCGCTCAGCTGACGCCCGGCTCCGTGATACCGCCGAGCCTGTGCGTCGGGCGCGAACCGGCCGAGCTCCCGCTCCCAGGTCCCGAGCAGAGTGGACGGGCACACCACCAGCGTCGGGCCGCGGCCGCGGGCAGACAGGTGGAGGTGCAGCGCGATCACCTGGATCGTCTTGCCCAGGCCCATGTCGTCCGCGAGACACCCGCCGAGGCCGAGCTCTGCAAGCTGCGCCATCCAGGCCACGCCTCGCCGCTGGTAATCCCGCAA
>JAWWOY010000172.1:0-4454 GCA_033851195.1 Kribbellaceae bacterium
CGGAAAACAGCAACGTCCGATTCCGGCCAGAACTCGTCAGCAGGAGCGGATCTCGGCGTCCAGGCCGTGGACGAAGGACAGGCAGACGCGCGGCCGGCCCTGGCTCGCCTGGGGTCGCAGGATCAGCGGGAACGCAGAAGCTCCCTGGATCTGCGGGTTGCGCTCCGTCTTCAGGGTGCCAACCGCTCCGCCTCTGGCCACGGCCGCATCCCGGACATCTTCGACCTCGACCGTACTGCGGGCCTGCTTGGTCGCCGCGGCTTTCGCATCGTCAGCTACCGCCAGCGCGAAGTCGATCTCGGGTGGTGTCGACCAACTCGTGGTCGAAACCGGCACGATCAGCCCCCAGAGCAGTACGCCGAAGAAGCCGATCGCCCGCCGTACGGTGCGGCCCCGGTCGGCGACGAGGATGCCGGCGCAGAGCAGCGCAAGGACCAGGGCGACTCCGCGCAGTTCCCATTGCCGGTCCAGGCGAACGTCGACCGCGACGCCCGCACCGACAGCGATCACGAGGCTGACAGCGGCGGCGGCGATCGCCCGCGCGAGGTTCGGTCCCAGGGCGCCGGCGAATCGGGCACCGGCGGTTTTCATGGCGCCGATGATAGGGCGCGACCGTTCTACTCCGAGAAACCGACCCGGGCGTCGCTCAACCCAACTGCGCGCCGTGAGGGTCAGAAGGGCAGTCTGGCTTGCGGTGGGGCATGAGCGGGGTCGACGCCGTCGAAGAGGCTGCTGACCGACTCCCCCGCGTGGATGCGCAAGATCGCCTCGGCGAACAGGCCTGACACCGAGCGGACCTGCAACTCCGGGAACCCTTCCGGGCGCGGCACCGTGTCGGTCGTGACCACCTCGTTGATAGAGGGATGCGACCGCAGCCGCTCGACGGCTTTGCCGGCGAAGAGGCCATGGGTGCACGCCACCGCGACCTCGTTGCAGCCGAGCACCTCCAGCCGGTCCAGCAGTTCGATGATCGAGCCGCCGGTGGCGATCTCGTCGTCCAGCACGATCGCTCGTTTGCCCTGGACGTCACCGACGATCGCATCGATCACGACGCTGTCGTCCGACAGGCGCTGTTTGCTGCCTGCTGCCACCGGCAGGCCGAGCAACCGCGCGAACTGGGTGGCCGTCTTGGCGTTGCCGAGGTCCGGGCTGACCACGACCGTGTTGGTCAGATCCTTGTCCCGGAAGTGTTCAGCCAGCACGCCGATCGCGGTCAGGTGATCCACCGGGACGGAGAAGAACCCGTGCACCTGCGGCGCGTGCAGGGCCATCGTCAGCACCCGCGTCGCGCCGGCCGTGACCAGCAGGTCGGCGACCAGGCGAGCGCCGATGGAGATCCGGGAGGAGTCCTTCTTGTCGGATCGGGCATACGCATAGTGCGGCATCACCGCGGTGATCTGCGCGGCCGAGGCACCTCGGGCGGCGTCGATCATCAGCAGCAACTCCATCAGGTGCTCCTGCGTCGGCGGCACCAGCGGCTGCACGATGTAGACGTCACGCTGACGGCAATTGGTGAGCAACTGCGCCTGCAGGCAGTCGTTGCTGAATCGACTGATCTCGACCGACGACAGCTCCACGCCGAGGTCGGCGCAAATCTGTTCGGCAAGGCTGTGATGGGCACTTCCGCTGAACACGACGATCTCTCGCACGGCTCTCCCCGACGATCCGACCTGACAGCATCGAGCCTACCGGCGTTCCTCAACCGCTCCGACCAGACCCAGCAGAGGCGGGATCGCAAGCAGACTTGCCGCCTACGCTGTGTGAGCCCATCCTGACAAGGGGCAATTCCGCTCCATCAGGCTGTTCTCGTCGGGAGGACCCGGCGGTGCCGATCAACAAGGGTGGGGACTGCCAACGCGGTGCCCACAAGTTGACCCGCGGGCCGCGCTAGAGCTAGCAAAAGTCCCCCCACACGGACGTCAGACCGACCAGCCGGAAGAACCGACGGTCTGACTGACCCTGCTGTGCTATTTCAAGATGCGGGCGAGGATCTCTGCGGCGTGGCGACAGTCTGCGGCAGAGACGTCCAGGTGGGTTACCAGCCGTAGCGCGGTGGCACCGACTCCGCCGATCAGGACCCCCTCGGTCTTGGCCTGAGCGACCACCTGAGCGACGGACTTGCCGGTGGCGGAGAGATCGGCGACGACGATGTTCGTCTCCACCTGCTCCGGCTTGACCGAGCCCGGTACGGCGTCTGCGAGTACGTCCGCAACGCCCCGGGCGTTCGCGTGGTCCTCGGCGAGCCTGTCGACGTTGTTCCGTACGGCGTACAGCCCGGCGGCTGCCAGTACTCCCGCCTGACGCCAGCCGGCTCCGAGCCGCTTGCGCCAGACCCGCGCTTCCTTGATCAGCTCGGCCGATCCCACCAGGACCGACCCGACCGGTGCACCGAGCCCCTTGGACAGGCACACACTCGCCGCCCTGGCCCGGCTCGCATAAGCATCCATCCGTACGCCGCTGGCGACTGAGGCGTTCCACAGCCGTGCACCGTCCAGGTGGAGCGGCAGGCCGATGGCGTCCAGCTCGTCCGCCAGAGCGTCGTACGAGGTCTGGATCGTGCCGCCGCCGAAGTTGTGGGTGTTCTCCACGGAGACGGCCGAGGTGGTGATGAAGTACGGGCCGAGGTCCGGGGCGATCAGCGCGCGGATCTGCTCCAGGTCGATCTGACCGCCTGGCGCGCTCCAGGTCCGGGTGCTGATGCCGCTGATCGCCGCGTGCGCGCCGAGCTCGGCGCGGGCGACGTGCGCGCTGGCCTCGCACAGCACCTCGGAGCCGAGCGGGACCAGCGCGCGGACGCCGAGGATGTTCGCGAGCGAGCCGGTGACGGTGAACAGCCCGGCTTCGTGGCCGAGCAGCCCGGCGACCTCCGCCTCCAGCTCGGCCACCGTCGGGTCCTCGTCGTACACATCGTCGCCGACCGGTGCGCTGGACATCGCGGCCAGCATCGCCGCCGACGGGCGGGTGACGGTGTCGGAGCGGAGGTCGATCATGCCCGGGCTCCCCGCAGCCGCTCGGCCACCAGGAACGCCAGTTCGAGCGACTGATGTCGGTTCAGCCGCGGGTCGCAGGCCGTCTCGTACCGGTTCACCAGGTCCGCCGCGACCAACTCCTCGCCACCGCCGAGGCACTCGGTGACGTCGTCACCAGTCAGCTCGATGTGCACGCCGCCCGGCCAGGTCCCGACCTGCTCGTGTGCGTCGAAGAAGCCCTGCACCTCGTTGATCACGTCGTCGAAGTTGCGGGTCTTGTAGCCGTTCGGCGTCTCGTAGGTGTTGCCGTGCATCGGATCGCACACCCATGCGATCGGCGAACCATGGTCGCGGACGGCCTCCAGCAACGGCGGCAGACCGTCGCGGATCCGACCGGCTCCCATCCGAGTGATGAAGGTGAGCCGGCCCTCTATGCCTTTCGGGTTCAGCTTGCCGATCAGGGCGCGGATGTACTCCGGCGTCGTGGTCGGGCCGATCTTCACGGCCAGCGGGTTGGTCAGCGAGGCCAGGAACTCGGCGTGCGCACCGTCCAGCTGCCGGGTCCGCTCCCCCATCCAGAGCAGGTGGCCGGACACGTCGTACGGCCGCTCGGTACGCGAATCGATCCGGGTCAGGGCGTGCTCGTACTCGAGGATCAGCGCCTCGTGGCTGGCATAGAAGTCGACGGTCTTGAACTCGTCCGCGGTCGCGCCGCAGGCCCGCATGAACGCCAGCGCCCGCTCGATCTCGGTGGCCAACTGCTCGTACTTCCGTCCGACCGGCGAGGACTTCACGAAGTCGGTGTTCCACGCGTGCACCTGGTGCAGGTCGGCGTACCCGCCGGTGGTGAACGCGCGGGTCAGGTTCAGCGTCGCGGCGGCCGCGTTGTAGACGCCGCGCAGCCGTTCCGGGTCCGGGATCCGCGACTCCTCGGTGAACTCCAGCCCGTTGACGGCGTCACCCCGGTACGACGGCAGCGTGACGCCGTCGCGGGTCTCTGTCCCGGCGCTGCGCGGCTTGGCGTACTGGCCCGCGATCCGGCCCACCTTCACCACGGGCACACTGGCGGCGTACTGGAGCACGACGGCCATCTGCAACAGCACGCGCAGCTTGGCCCTGATGTTCTCCGCGGTCACCCCTTCGAATGTCTCGGCGCAATCGCCTCCCTGCAGCAGGAACGCCTCGCCCCGGGAGACAGCGCCGATCTTGTCGGTCAGGTCGTCGCACTCGCCGGCGAAGACGAGCGGGGGCAGCTTCCGCAGCTGCCCGATCACCCGCTCGAGCGCTGCGGCATCGGGCCACTCGGGCTGCTGCAAAGGCTTGAGCGCGCGCAGTTCGTCAAGACTGGGTACGCCGGGCACGAGCGGTGAGCTCAGGGTCGCGAATTGCATGTCCCCAAGCCTAGGCCAGCCCGCTAACCACCCGCCCAACCGTCTCACCCGCACCCTCCGCCGCCTTGCCTTGGCGATCCCCCACCCCGCCCCA